>DASTBI010000001.1 GCA_035712145.1 Candidatus Eisenbacteria bacterium
AGACCTCGCGAACAACAACGGCGGTTGGCAGTGGGCCGCCTCGACCGGCACCGACGCCCAGCCGTACTTCCGGATCTTCAATCCGACGCTTCAGGGCGAGCGTTTCGATCCGCAGGGGGCCTACGTGAGCCGATGGGTGCCAGAGTTGTCGAAGCTGCCCACGCGGTGGGTCCACCGCCCGTCGGAGGCGCCAGCAGAAGCTCTTCGTGACGCGGGTGTTGCGCTCGGGGACACGTATCCCGTTCCCATCGTCGATCACCTGGAGCAGCGGGATCGCGCCGTGGCGATGTACCGGGAGGTGGACGTGTAGCGCGCCAGGCTTCCCGGGGCGTGCTGGTGGGTCACGTCATCGCTTCAGCATCGCGGTCCAGTCGAGAATCAGCTCGATGTCCCTGGCCGTCCCCTGCGCCCCAACACTGACGAGAAACCGCTCCCCGCCACTCAACACCGCACTGCTCGTCACCTCGGGCCTCGTGGCAAACAGCGTCCGCGGCACGCCGGGACGGATCGTCTCCCCCGTCTCCATCGGTACTGCGACGACGGCATCACGCTGCCAGTAAAGCAGCTCCCGCCCGTCACTCGCCCACGTGGCGCGTCTCCCTCCGTCGGGGGACACCCTCACCTTGCGCCCCGGCTCGGGGAACGACTGGACGTAGATCTCGGACTGGCCGGTCTCGGTGGATTCATACGCAAGCCAGCGCCCGTCGGGCGACACCCGCCCACCGAACTCCCACGCCGCGCCGCGCAGGTACGGCACCGGCTTGCCGTCTTTTCCCAACGAAAGCACCCACAGGTCCCAGCCGGTTTGGGGATTCAAGACGCCGAAGACGATGGAGCGGCCGTCGCGCGACCAGTCGTAGACCACCTTGAACAGGTCGTCGGTGCTGGCCATGGGCTCGGCCTGACCGTCGAGCCCGGCCACGTGGATCTCCTCGCGCCCGGCGTGCGCCGTCACGAACGCGATCCGCTCGCCGTCGGGGGACCACACGGTGGATGGCTGGCCAACCGACGTGGAGGCAAAGCGCATCGGCACCGAGCGGGCTAGATCCACGATCCAGATGTCCCTGCCATTCAGGAGCGTGGCCCGCTGCCCGTCGGGCGAGACTTTCGAGACGGTCCACGGAGCCGGCGGCAGGTCGATCCTGGACACGGGCGCGTTGGAGCGATCGCGGATCTCCAGGCGTGTGTCAGGTGGAATGCTCCGGAGTCTGGCCAGGCGGCCGTTCCGCGACGCCGACACGACGGGTTCGGCGTCCAGGTCGGTTCGCAACGGCGCGAGGGCGACCGCCACCGGCTCCCCCTTCAGCTCGAGCCGTCCGGGGTCGAAGCGCTGGGCCACCACGCGCCCGTCTCTTTCGAACAGAAGGTAGCCGGGCTCCGCGTACACCGCCGACGAGCGGGCGGTCAGGATGCGCTTGGCGGAGCGGGTGCGCACGGATCCCACATAGATGTCCCAGCCGTTGGGTCCGCCGGGGAGGGCGGCGTATAGGAAGTGATCGCCGTCGGGCAGGAAGTACGGGAACCGGTGCCCCGTCTCCTGCCGCGTGGTGTCGAGGCGCGTCACCGCGACGGGCTCTCCGCCTCCGGAGGCGACCCGCATGAGTGGTCCATCGTGAGCGGGCGCGAACACGATGGTGCCGTCGCGGCTCCAGCTCCCGCCTCGACCGTCTTTTGCCTCGCAGATCGTGATGGGACTCCCGCCTGCGACGGGAATCTTCATCAGCTTCCCTTCGCGCTGATCGAAGTAGGCGACGTTGCGCGAGTCGGGTGACCAGAACGGCCACTGCGCATAGTCCACGCCGGAAGCGCGAATCGCCGCATCGGACCCGAGCGGACGGATCCAGAGCACCGGGCTGCTGCGGTCACCGGCGATGAAGGCGACGGCGCGACCGTCCGGGGAGATGACGACGTCGCAGGCATACTCCGCGAGATTCACACCCGCGGGCGCCTGAATGTCGGCCCGCACGGGATCCGGCCGCGGCGCGCGCGACAAAAGTCCCCACGCCACCAGGGCCATGACGGCGAACAGCGAGATGGCCGCCAGCCCCCACGCCAGTCGCTCGCGACTTTTTCGTTTGGCCGAGACCGCGGCCGGGACTCCCGCCCGCGAGCCGGCCTCGGCGATCCACTGCAGCTGGAGCCTGACGTCGTGCGCGGTCTGCAGCCGCTCCTCCGGGTCCTTGGCCATGCAGGCGCGCACTACCTGGTCGAGCGCCGGCGGAGTCACCGCCACCAGTTCGGTGATCGGGCGCGGCTCATCCTTCATGATCGACGAGATCAGCGACGCCTGGCTCTTCCCCTCGAACGCGCGCCGTCGCGTCAGCATCTCGTAGAGCACGCACCCCAGCGCCCACAGGTCGGAACGCGCATCGCTCTCTTTCCCTTCGAGCTGCTCCGGAGCCATGTACTGGAACGTGCCGACGATGGTGCCTTCGGCGGTGAGCGGCTGGGCGATCGTGGGTGACTGGCTGAATGCTGCCCCGCTGCCTCCGGGCGCCATTCCGGTGGCACGCGCCAGGCCGAAGTCCATGAGCTTCGCCCCGGACCGGGTCAGCATGATGTTGCCGGGTTTGAGATCGCGATGGACCACCCCCGCCCGGTGGGCTCGGTCCAGCGCATCCGCGATCTGGGCGCCGATCCTCAGCACCTCGTCGATCGACAGGGCCCCGCGCTCGAGCCGTTGGGCGAGCGTCTCCCCATCCACCAGCTCCATCACCAGGTAGTCGGTGTCCCCGTCGCGCCCGACATCGTGGAGCACGCAGATGTGCGGGTGGTTGAGCTGCGAGATGGTGCGGGCCTCGCGCTCGAACCGCGCGCGGACCTCGGCGCTGCCGGTGAGCTCGGCGGGGAGGATCTTGACCGCCACCTCGCGTCCGAGGCGCGTATCACGGGCGCGATACACCTCGCCCATGCCGCCGTGACCGAGCGGAGCGGAGATCTCGTAGGGTCCGAGCCGAGCGCCGGCGGCCAGAGGCATGCCGGGAACCTACCTCAGTCGTGGGCGGCGGTTCGAGCGGACGCCGTCGGATCGCCGGCGCGGTAGCATGCTGGGGGACACAACTCGGCACGCATCCATGCCGGAGGATCCATGGGACTTGCAGCTGTAGTGTGGGCGCGGCTTCCAATCATCCTGCGTGCGGTGATCGTCGGATCTTTCGTGATGAGCATGGCCACCGTCCCCTGCGGCAGTCTCTTGAGAGTCAACTTCGCGCTCGCGCCTTCGGTTCCGTGGTCGGTCCCGCTGGTTGCCATCTATCTGTGGCTCTATTGGCGCTACTTGCGGGGGGAAGGATGGCCTCAGTCCACCGCCGAGTTTCGGCGAACCAATCTTCGTGCTCACTCCCTGCCCGGTCGCGTCTGGCGATGGTCGCTTCTGGCGGGCGGCCTCGGGTGGGCGAGTGTTCTCGGACTTCGAATCATCATCGATTCCCTCTTCGGGCTGCCGCGGGAGTCGCTGTCCAGCTTGTCGTCCTATCCATTCGTGATGACTCTGTCCTACATCGTCGGCGCTTCGGTGTTGGCGGGCATCGCGGAGGAGGCCGGATGCCGCGGGTACATGCAGGTGCCGATCGAGCGGCGCCACGGCTCGGTGGTCGCAATCCTGGTCGTCGGTGTCGTGTTTTGGCTCTCCCATGGCGCCGCGTTCGTCGGTCAATGGGGCCTGTTCCTGGGGCATTCATGGTTCTACTTAGCCGCGTCGGCGGTGTTTGGCACTCTTGCCTACCTGACCGGCTCGATCTTGCCGGGAGTCCTTCTGCACACCGTCGCGAATCTCGTGGGATTCGGGTTGATTGGGTGGCTGGGGTCGAGTGCGGGCGCGTCGTCCACGAACGGGGACGGGTTCGGTCTGTTCCTCTGGACGACGGGCGGGGCGGCGCTCGTCTCCCTCATCGCCACCGTATGGGCGTACCGGAGACTCGCGATCGTGGCACGTAGCATGAGAGCACGCGCCGGTTGACCACGACACAGGCTCCTAGAGGTTGGGGCGGGTCCGGATCGTCAGTGGCACGGAGCGATCGTCCCGGCGCAGCACCAGCTCATAGGACCTCTCCACCCGGAACATGGCACGGAGCGAATCGAGCTCCCCGCAGTGTGCGGTTCATCGCGATCCTCACTCTGCCGCACCGGCCGCCGCGATGAAGGATGCTAGGTGTTCAGCGTCGCCTTGAGCGACTCGAGCGTGACGGGCTTCGTCAACAGGCAGTCGAATCCTGCCGCCTTGGCGTTCTTGTGGTCGTCGGCGGCGGAGTAGCCCGAGGCGGCG
>DASTBI010000002.1 GCA_035712145.1 Candidatus Eisenbacteria bacterium
CCAGCAGTCCACCGAGACGCGCCAGCGCGGCCGCGTGTTCAGCGCGCGCGACTTCCTGATGCGGCTGGTGTTCCTGATCGGCGTGAGCGTGGCCGGAGTCGTGACCCGCGGCTTCGGCACCCAGGCGGCGCTGCTGATCGCCTCCGGCCTGATGGCGCTGGCGGGTCTGGTCGCGGTGGTCTGGGGACGGCGGTTCGCGCGCTAATTGCCCGGCAGCCCGGGACCGAGATCCACGTCCCAGCGCGCGCGCAGCGCGGCGCGAAACAGTGAGGCGTCGGCGCGAGGGCCGAGCGTTTCCCGGTACTCGTCCCAGGCCTGCATGAGATCGCGGCCATGCTCCGCCCACAGCCGGCCCGACGCCTTCGCCGCTTCGAGACGATCGCCGGCCCGCTCGGCCAGCGCGTCGAGGATGCGCACCGCGACGTCTTCCGGCGCTTCGCTCAGCACCGGAAGTCCGAGGACCTCGTCGGACTCGGCCGGCGACAGCGGCGTGTCTTCCTCCGGAACGGCCGGGTCCTGGGACGCGCTTGGCGTCGCCTCCACGGGCTTCGCCGTCTCCGTGTCACGCGGCACGATGAAGGCTTGTCCGCACTGCGGGCAACGGACTCGCGCGCCGCGCGGCCCGAGCAGGTGATCCGGAAGCGTGTAGCCGGCCGAGCAGTGTGGACATTGAACGGTCATCGCCTCACCCCGCGAGCGCCAGCTCGAGCGCTTCGCGATAATCCCTGAGCAGCGCGTCGCGCAGCGGCCGATGGACCGGATCGAGCAGCCGGGGATCGGCGGCCACGATGGCCTTCGCCGCTTCGTGCGCGCGGGTCAGCAGACGCTCGTCGCGCAGGTCGGCGAGCTTCAGCCGCGGCAGGCCGCTCTGGCGCATCCCCCACAGCTCACCGGGGCCGCGCAGCGCGAGATCGGCTTCGGCGAGCGCGAAGCCGTCGTCGGTGGCGGTGAGCTCCTCGAGCCGCTGCCGCGCGTCGCCCGATGTCGCGGGACCCGGCACCAGCACGCACACCGATCGGTGCGCTCCGCGTCCGATCCGTCCTCGCAGCTGGTGGAGCTGCGAGAGCCCGAAGCGCTCGGCGTTCTCGATCACCATCAAGGTCGCATTGCTCACGTCCACGCCTACCTCGATCACCGTGGTCGTCACCAGGACCTGGATCCGTCCGGCCACGAAGCCGTCCATGGTCCGTTGCTTGTCATCGGCCTTCATGCGCCCGTGCAGGAGTCCAACTTGAAAGCGGGCGAGCAGGGGGTGCTGGGAAAGCCTCTGGTGCTCCGCCTCGGCCGCCCGCGCCTCGATCCGGCCGCCCTCCTCGATCACCGGAAGCACCACGTAGGCCTGCCACCCGGCCGAGAGCTCCTGGGCCATGAACTCGATGACCTGCGGGAACTTCTCCTCGCCCGCGATGCGGGTCACGATCCTGCCGCGCCCTGCGGGCTTGGACCGCATCTGGCTCATGTCCAGGTCTCCGTACATCGCCAGCGCGAGCGTGCGCGGGATCGGCGTGGCGCTCAGCACCAGCACGTCGGGGATCGCCCCCTTCTGAGCCAGCGTCGCGCGCTGGCGCACGCCGAAGCGGTGCTGTTCGTCGACGATCGCGAGCCCGAGCCTCGGCATCTCCACCTTGGCCTCGAGCAGCGCGTGCGTGCCGACGAGGAGCAGCGGCTCCCCGGCGGAGAGCCGCGCGCGGATGGCGCGCCGCTCCGCCGGCGACGACGCCCCGGTCAGCGCCACCACGTCGATGCCGGCCGGCCGCGCGAAGCGCGTGAGCGTGGCCGCGTGCTGCCGCGCGAGGATCTCGGTGGGCGCCATGAAGGCGACCTGGTGCCCGGATTCGATGACGTGGAGCGCCGCCAGCAGCGCGACCACCGTCTTGCCGCTGCCGACGTCGCCGACCAGCAGGCGGTGCATGGGCCGCGGCCGCGCGAGATCGCCGACGATCTCCAGGAGCGCCTGCTCCTGGTCTTTGGTGAGCACGAACGGCAGCGCCTGCTTCACGACTCCCGCCAGCACACCGGAGCCTGCGTTCGAGAGCCCGCGGCCTTCCTCGGCGAACACGCGACGGCGCATCTCCAGCACCGTCTGGAGCAGGAACAGCTCCTCGAAGGCCAGCCGCTCGTGGGCGCGCGCGCGCTCGGCCTCGTCACCGGGGAAGTGGATGTGGCGCAGCGCCGTAGCCAGCGGCTCGAGACCGCGCGCGGCCTCGGCCGGAAGTGGATCCGCCACCCGGTCGGCCACGCGGTCCAGCGCGCGGCGCACCGCCACCCGCATGCCGCGCCCGGTGACACCGCGCGTCAGCGCGTGCACCGGCACCAGCCGTCCGGCGTGGAGCAGCTCCTCGATCTCGCTCTCCAGCACTTCGAACATCGGGTTCAGCATGCGGCCGAGTGAGTCGAGCGTGCCGCTCACCACCACGCTCGCGCCCGGCGCGATGGCGCGCGCCAGCCAGGGCTGGCCGAAGAAGTGACAGGTCACGGCGCCACTCGAGTCGGCGATGCGCGCGGTGAAGTCGGTGCGGCCGCCTCGTGTGCGATGGGCGGCGGCGCTCGTGACGCGCCCCAGCACGGTGAGCACGCGAAGCGGAGAAAGCTCCTTGACCGTCACGAACTCGCGGGCGTCGAGGTACGTGCGCGGGTAGTGACGCACGAGATGCTCGAGCGTCACGATGCCCATCTTCTCGAAGAGGCGGGCCCGTGCGGGACCCACGCCGGTCAGGAACTGGACCGGCGTCGAAGGTTCGAATGCGGTGCGCAGCGCGTCGCTCATCGGATGCGCGCCCTGGCTTGCCGCGGGTAGGGCCGGCTGCTATTCTCCGCGGCCTTGTCTTGCCGGGGGTGACCCCGGAATTGAAGGAGGATCTTCATTTGGCTCAACGCTGCGACATTTGCGGCAAGGGTACCCTCTGGGGTCACTCGGTCAGCCACGCGAACAACGCCACCAAGCGGCGCTGGAACCCGAATCTCCAGCGCGTGCGGGCGCTTCACGAAGGCCGCGTCCAGAATATCGATGTCTGCACCCGCTGTCTGCGGAGCGGACGCGTGGTGAAGGCGGTCCGCCGCCGCCGGACGCAGACAACCTAGGCTCCGTTAGGAGCCGAGGACAAGGCGCGCGAGGGAGCGAGGAGCGAGTCGTATTCCTCGATACGTCGCAGCGACGAGCGACCGAGCCAACGCAGTGATCGGCTCCTAACGGAGCCTAGGCGCGTGGCTCATCATCGCCCACGCCAGGTCCGAGCGCGCGGGCTCGAGATCGGGCCGCTGTCGCACCGCCGCACGCAGCGGGGCGAGCGCCCCTCCCGGATCTCCGAGCATCAGACGCGCCCGTCCGAGCAGGGCCTGCGCGTCCGGCCACGAAGGACGACTGGCCACCAGGTTTCGGAGCTGGGTCTCGGCTTCGCGGAGCCGGGACGAGGCCAGCTCGCTGCGCGCCAGCTCCAGCGTCGCCGCCGGGTAGCCGGGCCGCTCCGCGATGGCGCTTCGAAGCACCGAGCGCGCCTCGGCATGATCGCCGCGTGACGAGAGTCTTCGTCCGAGCGCGAGCTGGAGGTCGGGCGAGCGCGGGCGGATCGCCAGCGCGCGCCGCAGCGCCGGCTCGTCGGCGGCCTCCGCCTCGAGCCCGGAGAGGGCGGGACGTCCGAACGCCGGCACCTCGGTGTCGCGGATCCATCCCCGGCGCGCCGCGCGCAGCGCCTCCGACGTGAACCCCAGCGCGTGTTTCGCGAGCGCCAGGTGTCGATGGGCGCGGGCGAACTCACGCCGCAGCGCCACCGCCCGCTCGAGCGCGCGCAGGGCGCCGCGCGCATCGCCGGCCGCGAGCCGCGCCAGACCCAGCCAGGCGCGAACGTCGGGATAGGTGGGCTCCAGCTCGCGCGCCGCTTCCAGCTCCTCGACGGCCTCCGCCGCGCGCCTTTGTCCGAGCCGGATGAGCCCCAGCACGAGCCGCGCGCGCAGGAAGCGCGGGTTGAGCGCGAGCGCGGTCTCGAGATGCTGCGCGGCTTCCGCGGGACGGTTTTCGAAGAGGCGCAGCGCCAGCTCGCAACGCCGGTCCGCGTGCGCGGCATGCGCGCCCTCGAGACGGCTCTCGCCTTCCGCTTCGAGGCAGGACGCGGCGAACCCGCGGCGCTGAACCGCCAGCGGCGCCTCCAGAGCCGCCATCAACGCCCGGTCGAGCGCCTGGACCGCCTCGTTGCGCCGCCCGAGAAGGTCGAGGCACGCCGCGCGGAGAATTCCCACGCCATGGGTCTCGGCGCCGTCGATGGCCGCGTGATCGAGCCAGACCAGCGCTTCGCGAGGCTCTCCCGAGCGCAGCAGCACGCGCGCGAGCAGCCGCGCCGCCGCCGCCTGCCCCGGGTCGAGCTGCAGCGCCTGCTCGAGCTCGCTCTTCGCCGCGCCGAAGTCGCCGGCGTGCACCTGCGACATGCCGGCCAGGAGACGCGACTCGGCCGCGAGCGCTCGCGCCTGCGACGCGCACAAAGGGCTCCGCCCCGCCGCTTCGAACGACGCCGCGGCCAGCACGAAGCGACCCTGCCTGAGATCCTCGAGCGCCGGAGCGAGCCGCGCCAAGCGGCCCGCTCCGTGCCGAGGTCCTCGTGTGTCCGCGATCAATCCATCTGCTTCCGCAGGAAGGTCGGCACGTCGAGCGACTCCCCCCGCGCGCCACCCTTGCCGAAGCCGCGCCGCTCCTCGCGCTCCCACCCGTGGTGCGGACGGCGGTACTCCTCGGCTTCGCGCTGCGCATGCACGATCTTGAGCCGCGGCTCGGCGTGGCCGAAGCCGGTCGCGATCACCGTGATCAGGAGCTCGCCGTCCATGTTGGCGTCGATCACCGATCCGAAGATCACGTTCGCCTCTTCGCCGGCGGCCTGGGTCACCACGGTGGCCGCTTCGTTGACCTCGTGCAGCGTGAGGTCACGGCCTCCGGTGATGTTCACCAGCACGCCCTCGGCGCCGGAGATCGAGACGTCCTCGAGCAGCGGGCTCGACACCGCCGCCTGCGCGGCTTCGGTCGCCCGGCTCGGTCCGGTTCCGCGGCCGGTGCCCATCAGCGCGTTTCCGCGATTCGACATCACCGCCTTGACGTCGGCGAAGTCCAGATTGACGAGGCCTGGGATGGTCACGAGATCGGAGATGCCCTTGGTGGCCTTGAGCAGCACCTCGTCGGCCACGCTGAACGCGTCGGTGAGCGACGTGGTGCGCTCCACGACCGCGAGCAGACGCTCGTTGGGAATCACGATCAGCGTGTCCACCTCGGCGCGCAGCATCTCCAGGCCTTCCTCGGCCTGGCGCTGGCGGCGCCGTCCTTCGAAGCTGAACGGCTTGGTGACGACCGCGACGGTGAGCGCTCCGGTCTGCTTGGCCAGACGCGCGACGACCGGCGCCGCGCCGGTCCCGGTTCCACCCCCCATGCCGGCGGTGATGAACACCATGTCGCTGCTGGTCAGCACGTCGGCGATCGCCTGCTCGTCCTCCTCGGCGGCGCGACGCCCCGTCGAGGGATCGCCGCCCGAGCCGAGGCCTCTCGTGGTGGCGGGCCCGATCTGAATGCGGGTCGGGGCCAGCGATTGATTGAGCGCCTGGACGTCGGTGTTGGCGGTGATGAAGTCGACGCCGCGCAGTCCCGCGCCGATCATCCGGTTGACGGCGTTGCCGCCCGCGCCTCCGACTCCGACGACCTTGAGCTTGGCGGTGGCGGTGGCATCGATCTCGAGCTCGAACATGGGCACCTCTCCCTGTGCCGCGGGTGCGGCGGTTGCTCGGCGGTCATGGACCGCCGACGTCTTCCTTGAAACGGCCCGACTAGTAGAAAAGGTCGCTGAACCAGCGCCGGGGATCGAAGGCCTGGACCCAGTGGCCCGGACGCTCCGCCGCGACGAACGTCTCTCCGTTTTCCTCCTGAACGGCGTGAAGGACCAATCCGACTCCGGTCGAGAAGCGCGGATCGGCCACGTTGGCACCCAGACCTCCCAGACCTTCGGGAGCGCCGAGGCGCACGGGCATCTCGAACACCTGTTCGGCCAGCTCGACGACTCCGGGCATCAGCGAGGTGCCTCCGGTCAGCACCACGCCTCCGCCCAGCAGCTCGGCGAAGTGGTTCTTCCTCACTTCGCGGCAGGCCATCGTGAAGATCTCCTCCATGCGTGGCTCGATCATGGATGCGAGCACGTGGCGCGAGATCTCGCGGTCGGAGCGCCCTCCGACGCCGGGCACGGCCACCTGGTCGCCGGAGCCGATCAGCGAGGACAACGCGCAGCCCGCCTGGATCTTGATCTGCTCCGCCTTGTCGATCGGCGTGCGGAGGCCGATGGCGATGTCGTTGGTGACGTTGGCGCCGCCGCAGGGGATGATCGCGGTGTGGCGGATCGAGCTCTCGAAGAACACCGCCACGTCGGTGGTGCCGCCGCCGATGTCGAGCACCACCACGCCCAGGTCGCGCTCGTCCTTGCCGAGCACGGCGTGGCTGCTGGCCAGGGGCTCCAGCACCAGGTCGTGCACCTTGAGGCCCGCGCGCTGGATGGCGCGGCAGATGTTCTTGGCCGAGGTGACGGCGCCGGTGATGATGTGGACCTCCGCCTCGAGGCGCACGCCGCTCATGCCGACCGGGTCCTTGATGCCGCTCTGATCGTCGACGATGAACTCCTGCGGGATCACGTGGATGATCTCGCGGTCCATCGGGATGGCGATCGCCTTGGCGGCCTCCACCACGCGCTCCACGTCCGCGGGACCGATTTCGTTGTCCTTGCGCGACACCGCGATCACGCCCCGCCCGTTGATGCTGCGGATGTGATCGCCGGCGATCCCGGCGTGCACGCCCTTCACCGGCACGCCCGCCATGCGCTCGGCCTCGTCGACCGCGCGCTGGATGGACGCCACGGTCTTCTCGAGATCCACCACCACGCCGCGGCGAAGGCCCTCGCTGGGCGCGTTGCCGACCCCCACGATGTTGAGCTCGGTCGGCGCTTTCTTTTCCGCGATGATGCACGAGATCTTCGTCGTGCCGATGTCCAGCCCGACGTACGTCCTGGTGGCTTGAGCCATCCGCCTCACCTCCTGTGCTCGAACGTTCGTCCCCGGCGCCCGCGGGCGCCGCTCATCCTTGACGACCTACCGCTTCGGCCTGCGCGGGAGGTCGAACGATCACTTGGTTCTCGTAGCGCACGTCGACTTCGTCCGCCGAGGCGCCTTTGTGCTTCAGGTCGGCGAGCACGACGCGCAGCGCGGACAGCGTCTTCAATGGCGGCGGCCAGGCCGCGGCCACGACGCGGGTGCCGTCGAGCAGCGTGAGCGTGGTCAGCTGGTCGCGCGAGACGTCGAGCTCGGAGACCTGCCCGGCGAGCTGCAGCGTCTGGTCCGCCAGCGTGCCCGCCCATGAGAGTCCACGAGCGACTCTCGGGCTCGCGACGTGCGTCCCCGCCGGCACGCCCTCGAAGTCCGGTCCGACCAGGAGCGGCACGTCCGCCACGACGCCGCGCTCCAGAGGCTCGAGCAGGACGCCGGTCGAGTCCAGCTCCCACGGCGTGCCGTGGTCCACCAGCAGAGCCGGGACGCGCTCGCGCACCACGATGCGGATGCCGCGCGGGAAACGCCGCGTGACGGTGGCGCCGGCGATTCGAGAGTCGAGCAGCAGCGACTGCCGCACCCGCTTGAGGTCCACGGACCACAACGGGTCTCCGAGCTTCAGTCCCGAGATGGTCTGCACGCGGCCCGGGTCCAGGTAGCGCATCCCTTCGACCTCGAGCTTGCCGACCACGGCCCAGCGACGCGACAGCGCCGCCCAGGGCACGTGAGCCAGCGCGACCGCCAGCAGACCCACGGCGGCGATCTGCGCGAGCTGCCGCAGCCGTCCTCCTCCGCGGCGCCGCGCCGCCCGCGCCTGGAGCGCCTTGCCCTGATAGGCGCCCATCAGCGCTCCACCTTGACGCCCGACGAGCGCAGGCGGTCGAGAATGGTCTCGCCCAGCTTCCACACGTCGCCGGCGCCGAGCGTCATGACGGTGTCCCCGGCGCGCGCCTCGGCCGCCACCTCGGCCGCGACCGTCTCGAGCTCGGGGACGTAGCGCACGTGCATGGCGCCGTGCCGCCGCGCGCTGTCCGCCACCACCTTGCCGGACACGCCCTCGATCGGCTTCTCGCCGGCGCCGTAGACGTCGAGCACCCACACCAGGTCCGCCTGCTCGAACGCGGTGCCGAACTCCTCGGCCAGCGACTGGGTTCGGGAGTAACGATGCGGCTGGAACACGACCAGCCGGCGGCCGCTGCGCGCCGCGGCCGCGGTCAGCGTGGCGCGGATCTCGGTGGGATGGTGCGCGTAGTCGTCCACCACTCTCACTCCCGCGGCCTCGCCGCGCAGCTCGAAGCGCCGCGACACCCCCACGAACGCGACCAGAGCCTCCGCGACGTGGCCGAATCCGACTTCCACTTCGAGCCCGACCGCGACCGCGGCGAGCGCGTTCAGCACGTTGTGGTGGCCGGGCTGGTGGAGCTCGATCTCGCCCTGCACCCGGCCGTGGGCGATGACGCGGAAGCGCGAGCCGTCGGCACGCAGCCGGATGTCCTCGGCGCGCACGTCGGCGCCTTCGGCCGTGCCGTAGAGCAGCGTCCGCTTGCGGACGCTGGCGAGTATGCCGCGCACCTCCGGGTCGTCGGCGCACAGCACGGTCACTCCGTAGAACGGCACCCGGTTCGCGAAATAGACGAACGCGTGGCGGATCTCCTCGAGGGAGCCGTAGTGATCGACGTGCTCGAGGTCGATGTTGGTGATCACCGCCAGCGCCGGCGCCAGGCGCAGGAACGAGCCGTCGCTCTCGTCGGCCTCGGCCACCATGAAAGGACCGTGGCCGAGGCGCGCGTTGCTGCCGAGCGCGTGCAGCCGTCCCCCCACCACGATGGTGGGATCGAGCCCGCCTCGCGCCAGCACCGCGGCGATCATCGACGTGGTCGTGGTCTTGCCGTGGGCGCCGCCCACGGCGATGCCGTACTTGGTGCGCATCAGCTCGGCGAGCATGTCCGCGCGACCGATCACCGGCACCGCCGCGGCATTGGCGGCGAGCAGCTCCGGATTCTCGGACGTGACCGCCGAGGAGAAGACCACCACCTGCGCGCCCTCCACGTTGGACGCGGCGTGGCCGATGAAGACCCGCCCCCCGAGGCGCACGATGCGATCGGTGACTTCGCTCGCCTTGAGGTCGCTGCCCGACACCTGGTAGCCCATGTTGAGCAGCACCTCGGCGATCCCGGACATGCCGGAGCCGCCGATCCCGATCAGGTGGATGCGCCGCGTGCGCCCGTACATCAGCGCCCCGTCCCCGGCGCGTCTTCCGCCGCGTTGTGCGCCGCCGGCCGGCCCGAGGCGTGGCGGGCGAGCGTGCGGGCCAGCCGCTCGGCGGCATCGAGACGCGCAAAGGTGCGCGCGTGCGCCGACATGCGCCGCAGGGTCTGACGGTCGGCCAGGAGGTGAGCGACTTCCTTGGCCAGGCGCTCGCCCGACAGCTCGCGATCCAGGATCAGGCTGGCGGCGCTCCGATCGACCATGTTGCGGGCGTTGACTTCCTGATGGTTGTGGGCCGCGTAGGGATATGGAACCAGGATCGCCGGCGTTCCGCAGGCGGCGATCTCCGCCAGCGTCATCGCGCCCGAGCGGCAGACCACGAGATCGGCGACCGCGTACGCCAGGTGGATCTGGCGCAGGTAGGGCACCACCCGCGCCGGCAGCTGCTCCGATTCGACGGCGCCACGCGCCCAGTCGAAGTCCTGGCCGCCGGTCTGCAGGATGAATTGCACGTCGACGCGCCCCTTGAGGCGGCGCATCGCGTCGATCGCCGCTTCGTTGATGCGATGCGCGCCCCGACTTCCACCGAACACGAACACCGTCGGCCGCCCGTCCGCGAGGCCGAACTCCTGCAGGGCGGTGGCTCGATCGCCGCCCAGGATGAACCCGCGCACCGGGTTTCCCGTGACCTTGAGGTTGTCCTTGCGGCCGAAGTACGCGCGCGCTTCGGTGAACGACAGGTGCACCTCGTCCGCGACCCGCGCCAGCCAGCGATTGGCGAGTCCGGGGATGCTGTTCTGCTCCTGGAGGATGAGCGGCCGTCCGAGCAGCACCGCCGCCATCGACACCGGGCCGCTCACGTAGCCGCCGGTGCCGAGCACCGCGTCGGGCCGCTCCGTCATCACCAGCCACAGTGACTGGAGGAAGCCGATCAGGTTGGCCATCACCGCGATGGGCCAGCGCCACCAGGCGCGCCGCGGGAATCCTCGCGTGACCACGAAGCGGATCTTGAAGCCGGCTTCGGGAACCGCGTGCGATTCGACGCCGCGCCGCCCGCCGACGAACAGGATGCTCGCGTCGGGATGCAGGCGGCGCAGCTCCTCGGCCACCGCGATGCCCGGATAGACGTGGCCCCCGGTCCCTCCGCCCGCGATCAGCACCTTCATGACGCGGACCTCGAGAAGCGCTGGCGAGCCAGCGCCTCCCGCTCCTCGGCGCCGGCGCTCACGCGAAACACGATGCCCGCGGCCGCCAGGTTGACGATCAGCGCGGAGCCGCCGTAGGAGACGAACGGCAGCGGCAGCCCGGTGGTCGGCGCGAGGCCCGTCGAAACAGCGAGATTGACGAGCGCATAGAGCCCGACCTGCAGCACCAGTCCCGCGCCCACCAGATAGGCGAACGTGTCCTGGCTGCGCGCCGCGGCACGGAATCCGCGCACGACGTAGGACGCCAGCAGCAGGAACAGCACGGTGGCGCCCAGGAAGCCGAGCTCCTCGGCCAGGATCGAGAAGATGAAGTCGGTGTGCGCCTCCGGAAGGAACAGATACTTCTGATGGCCGCCGCCGAGTCCGCGGCCGAGCCAGCCACCCGAGCCGATCGCGATCAGCGACTGATCGAGCTGCCAGCCGGCGCCGCGCGTGTCGAGCGATCCGTGGAAGAGGAAGCCGGCGAACGACGCGACCCGCTTCATCTGATAAGGATGGGTGGCGAGCGCCAGCACGAGCGCCAGCGCGCCCGCGCCGACCGGCACCAGCAGATGCGCGACCCGCGCTCCGGCCAGGAACGTCATCAGCAGCGCGGTGAACATGAGCAGCAAAGCACTGCTCAGATTGGGCTGGAGCATGATGAGACCTGCCAGTCCGCCGACGATGGCGAGCGGAACGACCACGCCGTGCAGCAGTCCGCGCTCCTCGGGAGGATGGCGCTTGAGCCACCAGGCCAGGAACACCACGGTGGCGAGCCGCGCCAGGTCGGTGGGCTGCACGGTGAACAATCCGAGCTTGAGCCAGCGCCCGGCCCCCCCCGCCACGTGGCCCGCGACCACGACCACGCCGAGCAGCAGGGCGGCGGCGCCGAGCAGCCACGGGGCCAGCCCCTCGAGCACGCGCAGCCGCAGCCGCGCGCACAGGAGCATGGCGGCGATGCCGATCAGCGCACGCCCGAGCTGGCGAACGAAGAAGTAGTCGGGGTTCTGGTGGCGGGTGATCCCGAGGATCGCGCTCGACGAGTACACCATCACCACGCCGGCAACGGTGAGCGCCAGCGGCAGGATCAGCAGCACCCGGTCGCCGCGGTTCACGATCCGACTCCCGCCTGCTGCAGGCGCTCGACCTCGGCCTTGAAGCGGCGGCCGCGGTCCTCGAAGTCGCGGAACATGTCGAACGAGGCGCAGCCGGGCGAGAACAGCACCGTGGCTCCGCCGGCGCGCGCCACTTCGAAGGCGCGATCCACGGCGTCGGCGAGCGAGCTGGCGCGGGTCACCGGGACTCCGCGCCACGCCTCTTCGAGACGCGGAGCGCCTTCGCCGATCAGGACGAGGTGCGAGACCGTGCGCCGTACTTCATCGGCCAGCGGCCGGAAATCCTGGCCTTTGTCTCTTCCTCCCGCGACCAGCACGACCTTGCGGTCGAAGCTGGCGAGCGCCACCTTCAGCGAGTCGACGTTGGTGGCCTTGGAGTCGTTCACGAACTCCACGCCCTCCACCGTCCCCGCAGGCTCGAGCCGGTGCTCGAGGCCGGGGTAGATGGCGAGCGATTCGGCCAAGGTCGCGATCGGCACGTCGAACGGCATGGCGCAGCACAGCGCCGCGGTCACGTTGGCGAGATTGTGTCGTCCGCGCAGCCGGAGCTCCGAGGCTGCGAGCAGATGCTGGCGCCGCGCCGGCTCGCCGATCAGGACGTCGCCATTTTCGATCCACGCGCCGCGCGCCACCGGTCCGAAGGTGGAGAACTCGAGCGCGCTCGGCGCCGTCGGGATTCCGTCGGGCACGCGACGTCGCATCACTTCGGGATCGTCGGCGTTCCACACCGCGGTGTCCGAGGCGTCCTGCCGCAGGCAGAGGCGTCGCTTCATGGACGCATAGGTTTCGAAGTCGCCGTGCCGGTCGAGATGATCGGGCGTGAGATTGAGCCATGCCGCGACGCGCGGCTTGAGGCGATCCACCGACTCGAGCTGGAACGACGAGACCTCCGCCACCGCCACACCGTCCGGCGGAAGCTCGACCGCGGCCTCGCACACCGGGCGGCCGATGTTTCCGCACACCGCCACCGCTCGCCCGCTGGCACGGATGAGGGCGCCCGTGAGGTCGGTGGTGGTGCTCTTGCCGTTGGTGCCGGTGATGCACACGAAGGGCGCCCGCGACGCGCGCCAGCCGATCTCGAGCTCGGAGAGCACCGCGATCCCCGCCGCCCGCGCCGCGCGCGCGATCGGGTGCGCGATCGGAATGCCTGGACTCCACACCACCAGGTCCCGGCCTTCGAGCAGCTCGGGACCGTCGGAACCGAACACCGCTTCGATGCCGTCCGCGGCGAGCGCCGCCGCGGCTTCCGGCGCTTCTGCCGCGGTGCGGCGATCGCACACGAGCGGCGAGAAGCCGGCGCTCGTGAGGAGCCGGGCGGCGGCCAGCCCGGAGCGCGCCGCGCCCACGACCAGGGGCCGGCGTCCAGGCAGCTCGGGCTCGAAGTAGTGCCTGCTCATTGGAGTTTGAAGGTCGAGAGCGAGAGCAAGGCCAGCAGCGCGCCGACGATGTAGAAGCGCAGCACGACGCGCGATTCCGCCCAGCCGCTCAGCTCGAAGTGGTGGTGAATGGGAGCCATGCGCAGCACCCGCCGGCCCCAGAGCTTGAACGAGGCGACCTGGAGCATCACCGAGAGCGCCTCGGCCACGAACACGCCGCCGACCAGGACCAGCCAGAACTCGCGCTTGATCAGCACGGCGACGGTGCCGAGTGCGCCGCCCAGCGCGAGCGATCCGGTGTCGCCCATGAAAACGTCGGCGGGATGACAGTTGTACCAGAGAAATCCCAGCGAAGCGCCCAGCACCGCGGCGCAGAACACGGTGAGCTCGCCCGCGTAGCGCAGGTAGCTGATGTTCAGGTACTCGCTGATGCGCGCGTGGCCGCTCACGTAGCACATTCCGGCAAAGGCCAGTGCCGCGATCGCGACCAGGCCGGAGGCCAGCCCGTCGAGGCCATCGGTGAGGTTGACCGCGTTGGAAGAGCCGGTGACGACCAGGATCACGAACGGCACGAACAGGATCCCGAAGTCGATGAAGCGGAACTTGAGAAATGGCACGTGCGTGGTGGTGGTCGGCATTCCGGGCTCGGGAAAGGCGAGCAGGATCACGCCGATCAGACCACCGAGCGCGATCTGGCCGACGAGCTTGTAGCGCCCGAGCAGGCCCTTCGGGAGTCCCTTGACGACCCGGAGGTAGTCGTCCAGGAAGCCGAGCGCGCCCAGCCACACGGTGGCGAGCATCGCGAGCCACAGCGGACGGGAGTGGAGGTTTCCCCACAGCAGCACCGGAAGCACGATCGCCGTGACGATGACGATGCCGCCCATGGTCGGTGTGCCGGACTTGATCATGTGGCTCTGCGGGCCTTCTTCACGGATCTTCTGGCCCAGCCGGACGCGGCGCAGCCACTCGATCATCGGCGGCCCGAGCACGAAGCACACGAGCAACGCCGTGATCGCCGCGTACGCGGCGCGGAAGGTGATGTAGCGGAAGACGTTCAGCGCCGACATTCCCGGCATCTCGTGGAGCGGATAGACCCACTCGTAGAACACGTCAGCCCCCCAACCCTTCGAGCACGTCTTCGAGCGCCGCCCCGCGCGACGCCTTGAGCAACACCACGGTCCTGGGCCCGAGCGCCTCGCGCAGCGCGGCCGCCACCTCGGGCTTGTCACGGAACACCCGCGCGCGCACGCCCGCGCGCCGCGCACCGGCGGCGTAGTCGGCGACGTGCTGGCCCACCGTCCACAGCTCCGCGCGCCGGACCGCGGCTCCGACCTGGCGGTGCATGCGGGCCGCGGCCGGACCGAGCTCGAGCATGTCGCCGAGGATCGCGATGCGGCGCCGCGCTCCCGGCCAGCGCGCCAGAGTGGCGAGCGCCGCCCGGCTCGAGTCGGGATTGGCGTTGTAGCAGTCGACGAGCAGCACGCCGCCCTGAGCTCGGCGCGCTTCCATGCGCCCCTTCAATGGCTCCACCCGGCCGATCGCCTCGGCGACCGCCTCGGGCTCGAGCCGGTACTCGCGGGAGACCGCGAGCGCCGCCAGCGCGTTCGCGATCTGGTGGCGGCCGATCAGACGGAGCTGAACCGGCGGGAAGCCGCGTACGTGGAAGCGGCTCCCTTCCGGTCCGAGGTCCTCGATGCGCGTGGGCCGCACGTCCGCTTCGCGGGCGAGCCCGTAGCTCACGACGCGGCGGCGCAGGAGGCGCACGGCGGGCAGCAGGCGCGGCGAGTCCGCGCCGACGAACACCGGCGCGTCCGTCGGCACCGAGCTCGCCAGCGACGCCTTCTCGCGCGCCACGGCCTGCGCGGTGCCGAGTCCGGGACCGCCGACGTGCGCGGTGCCCGCGCTGGTGATGATGGCCGCGTCCGGCCGGGCGATCGACGCCAGCAGCGTGATCTCACCGGCCGCGCTCATGCCCATCTCGACGATCGCGGCGCGGTGCTCCGGCTGGAGACGCAGCAGGGTCAGCGGCACACCCCAGTGGTTGTTGAGATTTCCGATCGTCTTCAGCGCCGGCCCCGCGGTCGAGAGCGCGGCCGACACCAGCTCCTTGGTCGTGGTCTTGCCGGCGCTTCCGGTGAGACCGATGAGCGTGCCGTGCCATCCGTCGCGATGCCGGCGCGCGAGCTTCTGGAGCGCGAGCGTGACGTCGTCCACCACCACCAGCGGGCCCGGCTCGCGTCCGGCCCAATCCTCATAGGCGGAGCGCGAGCACAGCGCGGCGGCGGCGCCGCGCGCGAAGGCCTCGGGAAGAAAGGCGTGCCCGTCCACGCGGCTGCCGGGCAGCGGCACGAACAGCTGTCCCGGCTCGAGCGTCCGGGTGTCGATCGAGGCGCCTTCGACACCGCGCTCGAGCAGCGCCTCGCGCGCGGAAGGCTCCCGCGGCGCCTCGCGCACCATCAAGTCGCCCTCGGCCATGCGGGCCAGGCTGCGCAGCGTGAAGGCCGGAGCGGTCGCCGCCATCATCGTCCGCCCCCGTCGCGCAGCAGCTCGGCCGCCACGGCGCGATCGTCGAAGGGAAGCACGCGCTCGCCGATCGTCTGCGTGGTCTCGTGACCCTTGCCGGCGATCAGGACCACGTCGTTCGGACCGGCTGCATCGAGCGCCTGACCGATGGCGAGACGCCGATCGAGCTCCACCCGTCGCGCCACCTGTCCCATGCCCGCCGCGATGTCGCGAGCGATCGCCCCGGGGTCCTCGCCGCGCGGATTGTCGTTCGTGATCCACACCCGATCGGCGGATGCGGCGGCCACGCGGCCCATCACCGGACGCTTGGCGCGGTCACGATCGCCCCCGCAGCCGAACACCAGCAGCACGCGCCCCGAGGCGTGCTCGCGGACCGCCGCGAGCGCGCGCTCCAGCGCGTCGGGCGTGTGCGCGTAGTCCACCACCACCAGGAAAGGCTGTCCGGCGTCGACCCGCTCCAGGCGCCCCGGCACGCCGGCCATTCGCTCGAGACCCCGCACGATCGTCTCCGGCGCCAGGCGGAGCGCGCCGGCGGCGGTGAGCGCCGCCGCCGCATTGGCGGCGTTGTAGCGCCCGAGCAGCGGCAGTCGCAGCCGGACGCTGCGCGCGCTCGACGATCCTGCGGCCCACGGCGGCCCTTCGAGCGCGATCTCGAGCTCGAGGCCGCGCGGATCGGGCGTGATCTCGGTGACCTGCGCCGCGATCCCTGCGTCCATGCCGCCGGGCTCTCCGCGATAGAGCAGGATTCGCATGCCGCCGCGCCGCGCGGATTCTTCGAACTCCCGCGCCGCCGGATCGGCGGCGTTGATCACCGCCGCGCAATCCTTCACCGGTTCGGGATCGTTACGGCCGTCGAACAGCATCCGCTTGGCATCGAGGTAGGCTTCCATGGTGCCGTGATAGTCGAGATGGTCGTGGGTCAGGTTGGTGAACACCACGACGTCACAATGCACGCCGTACCCGCGTCGCTGAACCAGCGCGTGACTGCTCATCTCGAGCGCCACCGACTGCACGCCACGGTCGCGCATCTCCTTGAGCAGCGCCTGCAGCTCGAGAGATTCGGGCGTGGTCAGCGAGGAGGCGCGCCGCTCCTCCCCCAGATGCACGCCGGTGGTGCCGATGATGCCGGCCGTCCTTCCCGCCTCGCGAAAGACGGCCTCGAGCATGTAGGTCGTCGTGGTCTTGCCATTGGTCCCGGTGACCGCCACCACCTCCAGGCCGCGGGATGGATCGCCGTGGAAGCGTGACGAGGCGCGCGCCAGCGCGCGGCGCGGATCGGCGACCTGCACCACCGTGACGCCGGCAACGCTCAGCGCGCCGCCGACGACGGCGACCGCGCCCGCCGACACCGCCTGTCGCGCGAATGCCGCGCCATCCCGTTGGGAGCCGGCGAGCGCGAAGAAGACGTCCCCCCGGTGCACCCGTCTCGAATCGTAGGCCACTCCGCTGACGTCGACGTCGATCGAGCCCTCGACCGCGATCGGATCGTTGGGATCGAGCAGCGTGCGCAGCATCACGGAGTCGATCCCGCCGCCGCACCCGGAGGACCGGGTGGGCGGGCGGCGAGGGTCGCGGCCATTTCGCTCGCGTTGCGCGGCTCGCACCGCAGCACGCACGTCGAGGTCAGCGGCAGCGGCGTCCCAGGCGGCGGGCTCTGGCTGACGACCAGGCCATGGCCGTCGATCCTCGTGACCACCTGCCGGCGATTGAGCTCACGCAGCGCCTCGCGCGACGTTTGGCCCAAGAGGTCGGGCATCGTGGTCTCGAGCGAATCGGTGCCGGCCGCGAGCCACACCTCGACGCGCGCGCCGCGCTCCACGGCCATGCCGGCGGCCGGTTGCTGCGCGAGCACGCGCGGCCCCTCGCCGTGGAAGCGGCCATGGAGCGCCATCGTGGCGAGCGACTTCTCGGCGGCGCGCCGCGGAAGCAGCGCCAGATCCGGAACCGTGACCGGCGAGGGCGCCGGCGGACGGGTCGCGATCTGGGACTCGGGCCCGCGCAGTGGAGCGCTGGGCAGGCCGAGCAGATCGACGATCACCCGCTTGAAGACCGGAGCCGCCACGTCACCCCCGTAATAGTGCTTCCCGCGCGGCTCGTCGATCACCACGACACCGACCAGGCTCGGGTGGTCGGCCGGCGCGAACCCAGCAAACGAGGAGACGTAGAGCCCTTTGCCGTAAGTCCGCGACGCCGCGTCGTATTTCTGGGCCGTGCCCGTCTTGCCGGCGATGGCGTAGCCGGGAATGCGGGCCGACTTTGCGGTCCCGCTGTCCACCACCGCCGTGAGCATGCTCCGCAACGTCGCGCAAGTCGAGGGGCTGAAGACCCGGTGCGCCGCCGAGGGCGTGAAGCTGCGCACCACCGCGCCATTCTCGTCCCTGAGCTCGCGCACCAGCGACGGCCGCATCAGGACGCCGCCGTTGGCGATCGCGGCGTAGGCGAGCGTGAGCTGGAGCGGCGTGACCGACAGCTCGTGGCCGATGGCGATGGTCGGCGTCGAGCGCAGCGACCAGCGATCCGGGCTCCTGAGCTTGCCACCGGCCTCGCCGGGAAACTCGATGCCCGTGATGCTGCCGAAGCCGAGCGCGGTCACGTAGTGATACAGACGCTCGGCCCCGAGCAGCAGCCCGAGCCGGCCGAGGACGATGTTGCTCGACCAGCGGACCGCGTCGAAGAAGCGGTATCGCGCTTCCTTGTGGGTGTCGTGAAAGCTGGTGCCGGCGACCATCGGCGCCACGCCGGTCGCCGAGGCTTCGAAGACCTGATCGGCCCGTGCCAGCCCTTCCTCGAGCACCGCGCCGGCGACCACGACCTTGAAGGTGGAGCCGGGCTCGAATGTGTCGGTGAAATTCCAGTTGCGCGCCTTTCCAGGCTCGAGGTGCGGCACGGTGACCGCGGCCAGCACTTCGCCGCTCACGGGATCCATGAACAGGGCGAATCCCCGGGCCGCATTCAGCGTGTCCACGGCCGTCGCCAGGTGCGTCTCGACGATCGCCTGCAAGTCGGCGTTGATGGAAAGCACCGCCTGACGTCCGTCGAGCGGCGCGCGCATCATGCCGTTCACCTGGGCGTGGGTCCGGCCGCGCCCGTCCACCAGCTTGGTGATCCATCCCGGACTTCCGCGCAGCTCGTCGTCGAGCTGCAGCTCGATACCGTCCACACCGACGTTGTCGAGGTTGGTCCGCCCCAGGATCTCCGCCGCAGCCTTGCCGAACGGATACTCCCGGCGCGTCTCGGGCGACAGGTAGACGCCGCGCATCTCCAGCGCCGCGATCTTCTGCCCGATCTCGGGAGCGACGCGGCGCGCGACCCACAGGAAGCGAGGCTTGGAGGCAAAGTCGCGCTCCAGCCGGCGCGCATCGCGCCCGAGGATCGCGGCCAGCCGGCGAGCGACGCGGCGCGGACTCTTCATCTCGCGGGGCGCCGCGGAGATCGAGTAGGTGAGGAGATCGCGCGCCATCACGCGCCCGTTGCGATCCAGCAGGTTGCCGCGGCCCGGCCGGAGCAGCACGCGCTGCTCCTGATTACGGTCGGCCCGCCCTTCGTAATAGCCGTGCATGGCGACCTGCAGCCACCCGACCCGCAGCCACAGAACCAGCAGGCCCAAAAGAAGACCGGCCGCGGCCACCAGCACCCGACTCCTGCGCATTTCCCTGTGGGCCAACTGCATCCCTCCCTGGAACGGCGGTTCACGCTGACCGCCTGGCCGTCACATGCGCGGTGCGGTGGTGCGGCCGGTCACATCGACCGGTCGTCGCCCGACCCGTAGCTATTGTTCGTTCAGCTTCCCGAGCGGCCCCGGGCCTTGGCCTCAGGCACGAGGACGCGCGATACCCTTTCTGCCAGGAGCGCCAGCGAGCTCTCGTCCTTCGCCGGAGCCGACTCGCTGGACGCGAGGTACTCGGCGGGCAGGACGACCACTTGCTGGGCTTCGGGCGGCGCCAGTCGCAACCGTTCCGCGAGCGGAGCGAGCTCGGCGCGGGTGGAACGGCGCTCCAGCTCGGCCCGCACGAAATCCACTCGTGCGTGGACCTGCTGCAGCGCCGTGCGAGACTGATCGAGGGCCAGCGAGAGCTCGGCCACACGCGTGCTCTGCCAGACCTCGGTCAGCAGCATGCCGACCACGAGCGCGGCCAGCAGCCACAGCTCGGGGCGGGCGACACGCCCTTCGCGGGCGCGCCACGACGGAGCCATTCGTCGAACGGTGCCTTTCATGAGAACGCCCTCCGGAAAGCCCTCAGACGTGCGCTGCGAGAGCGCGGATTCGCGCTCCGCTCGGCTTCCGAAGGCCTCAACACCTTGCGCGTCAGCTCTTCCCACGGAGAGGGGGCGGTCGGCACGGGTTCGGGATGCCGCTTCGACACCCATCCATGGGGACGGAGCGCCTGCTTGATCCGGCGGTCCTCGCCGGAGTGATACGCGAGCGTCACCACCACGCCACCGGGACGAACGGCCTCCGGCAGCCACGACAACACGGCCTCGAGATCCTGAGCTTCATCGTTGATCCAGATGCGGATCGCCTGGAACACCTGCGCGGTCCGTCGTGGGTGCGGGCGGCCGCCGAGGACACGGTCCACCAGCGTCGCGAGAGCGCGGGTCGTGGGGAGATCTCCGCGCCGCGCCGCGTCGATGATCGCGCCGGCCAGCCGCCTCGCACCTGCGACGTCTCCATGCGCGCGCAGGACGCGCTCCAGGACTTCCGGCTCCACCGCCGCCAGCGCCTCCCAAGCCGGAATGCCGCGCGTGGGATCGAGCCGCAGGTCGAGCGGGGCATCATGGCGGAACGCCATGCCGCGGCTCGCGTCGTCGAGCTGCGGGGACGAGAGGCCGAGGTCGAGCAACGCCCCCTTCAGGGGCTCGCGATCGAATCGACTCCAGGCTGTGGGGAGCTCGGAGAGGCGGCCGTGGGTCATCAGGATCCGGCCTCCGTAACGTTCGAGCCTCGATTGAGCACGCGCGAGCGCCGTGGGATCCGCGTCATTGCCCCACAGCCGCGCGCTCGGTTCGCGTTCGAGAATCCCTTCCGCATGCCCGCCGTCTCCCAGTGTGGCGTCCAGATACAGGCCCGGGCCGGTGAGCAGGAAGCCGAGCGTCGGCTCGAGCAGAACCGGCTCATGGCGTCCGTTCACCGCGCGTCGTCCGCGGCATGCCGCGAACCTCGATGCCTCCTGGCCTTCCCTCGAAGCGCGCGACCGCTTCCATGAGCCGCGCCGCAGCAAAGCGCTCGAAGCGACTCACGCACGAGCAGTCGAGCACGACCCTGGAGATCTCGCGCGGCTTGAGCGCGGCCAGAGCCCGCTCGAGCCGCCGCTCCGCCGCGCCATCGATCCAGCCGCTGAGCGCCACGTGCGCCACCTGCGCCTCGCCCGGCTCCTGCAGGAGCTCGACCCGCGCGGAGGCCGCATGACGTCCGCCCAGCTCGAGATTGATGGCCAGTGACGCTCGCATGTTCGACTCCGCGTTCATGCCGGCTCGTCCTTGAGGTGTTCCGCGGCGAGGCGCTCGTACTGACCTTCGACATCCATGATGGGAGCGATCGCCGCTTTGAATCGATCGGGGTTCCAAATCTCGATGTGATCTTCAGCGCCGTGCACCACGGCTTCCTTGTCCAGTGATGCACGGCGAACGAGCGCAGGTGGGATCGGGACTCTTCCTTGTGCGTCCACCTGCACTTCCTTGGCATCGGTGAGAAACGCGCGGCGGAAAGCGCGACCCGTCGGATTCGAGATCGGGATCTTCCGCAGACGTTCCATCATCCGCTTCCACTCGTCTTTCGAATAGCCATGAACGCAGCCGTCGAAACCCATGTTGAGCACGAAACGGGTGATCGCCCGGCCGGTTTCAGTGCGGCGCATCGAGACGGGAATGCTGATCCGTCCCTTGTGGTCGATGGCATGGGTGTCCGTTCCGAGGAAGGAAGACATTGGGCGCCTGTGACCCCCATTACCACTGACCACCACCATTCCCCACTTCTCACCACCGCGCGGCAAGATAGGTCCACGGTTCGCGCCTGTCAAAAGAAAATCATCGCGCGCGGCGCAGAAAAATCCGCCGCTCGGCGCTGCACGATTGTGCAGTCGCTCCAATCCCGCGCCGATCGAAGCTTTCGATCTAGCGCGCTGTCGCGCGCAGCGAGTCGAAGACCGCCCAGTCCACCTGATAGAAGGTGTAGACCACAGGCAGCGGACGGGCGACGCCGAGATTCGGCATTCGCGCGGTGCCGATCGGCGTGAGCGCCGAGCCGTAGCGGCTCGCGCGCTTCAGCGCATTGGCCGTGGGCGCCCGGTCGACGAGGTAGTCGGGCCGTGCGAAGGATGCGAAGGCGAACGACGACACCGCTTCTTCCGGAGTCTGACGCACGAGATGCGGGACCATGCGCGGCGTGACGAGCCCGGCGAGGTCGACCACCGGGCGCTCGCTGAAGTAACCGATCGCTCCGATGTCGGGCGCGGCGATCACTGATCCTTCCGGCGTGTGACTCTTGAACCAGCGACCCCAGCGGATCAGCGAGCTCTCGAGCGCGGGCGTGAAGGACTTCACGTGCGGGATCACCGAGCGCTGGTAGACGAACCCGTTCTGCGCGATCACGAGCAGCATGACGATCGCCGCAAGACCGATCGCGCGGTTCCTGCGCGCCGGGCTGGGCTGCGTTCCGACCCACCATTGATCCGCGGCTCGCCATGCGAGCCAGTCGAGGATCGGCAGCACGATCAGGAGGTAACGCGAGATCACCGGCACTCCGCGCGCGAGGTAGAGCGCCGGAAGCCCGAAGACCCACGCCCAGGGCAGCCAGCGTTGCGCCAGGTTGGCCGGCGAGATGCGCACCACGCGGCCGAGGAGCAGAGACACGAAGAGCAGCGCCAGCAGCACGCCATCGGTGGCTCCGATCACGAGGATCTGCTGTCCGATCGAGTCCACGTGGCTCGACACGGTGGCGACCCCGGCCGACTTGGCGGCGAGCGTCTGCGGCCAGAAGGTGCCGAAGTAGATGCGCGCGAACAAGAGCCACGTGCCGACGATCAGCAGCGGCGGCAGCGTGCCGCTGATCAGCCGGCGAAGACCGAAACGGTCCTCGGTCTCGATCAGCAGGAACATGACCCAGAGGAGCAGCAGCCACATGGCCTCGGGTCGCGTCAGCGCCGCCAGCGCCCATAGCGATCCGGTCCGCACCGGGCGGGCGCCCCAGCGCTTGCCTTCGGTGAAGGCGACGAAACCTCCGAGAATCAGGGCCACGGCGAGCGGCGTCTCCATGCCCGAGGTCGCCCAGCGCGCCATCCAGGCATGGCTGCTCCAGGCGATGGTGGCCAGCGCGCGAATCTCCGGCGTCTCCACCGTGCGCCGCATGAGCTGGAGGAACAGGCCGACCGATCCCACCGCCGCCAGCATGCCGAACAGCTTCGCCATCCACAGGCCGTCGAGGCCGAGCGCCATCGCGTCGGCCAGCAGCGCCACCCAGAGCGGGCTCGTGCAGCCGTAGACACGCTCGCCAGGGTTGAACACCAGTCCGTGTCCGTTCGACAGGTGACGCGCGTACTGCAAATGGATGAACGTGTCGTCGGTCAGGTAGTCGCGGATCGGCCACATCAGGGCCAGCACGATGAGCACGCCGACCGCGAGGGCGATGCGCTCGACCCGGGTGAGCTGGGGCGTCATCGAGCACTCGCGGGCACGAGCTCGTCGAGCGTCGAGGCCAGCCGCTCCGCCAGCCGGCGCCGCTCGTGCTCATCGATCCACGAAACCTGGATGTCCGGCGCGCGGCCATGCGCGCGCCAGTCCAGGTAGCGACGCTCGAGCTCGTCGGTCAACACGTCCCTCCGGCCGGGGGGCAGGACCACCTGGTTCGCCCGACGCACGAGGTCCGTGGCCTCGTCTCGCTCGTCGATCAGGGCCACGATGGGACGGCGGGCTTCGAGATACTCGTAGAGCTTCCCGGGCACCATGGTCCGGAACATCGGGCCTCCGGGCTTGAGCAGCATGAGCACGTCGGCGCGATGCTGGGTGCGGCGCGTGTCCGCGTGTGGACGAGGCCCTCCGAATCGCACGATGCCGCGGAGACCGAGCGCCACCGAGCGATCCTCGTAGCCGCTCTCGTAAGGACCCAGGAGCTCCACCCGCAGGCGGCGCCGCGCCTCGGGATGGCGCGCCAGCAGATCGTGCACGGCTTCGAGCAGGATTTCGGTATCTGGCTGCTGCGCCATCGTCCCGGTGAAGACGATGAGGAATGGCTCCGCCGCGTCCGGCGGATCGGCCGCGCGCAGGTCCGAAGAAGGCTCGAAGCCGTTCGGCAGATGGAGCACCCGAGGGGCGGCGGCGGCCGGCAGGCTCGCCCTCAGGGTATCGGCGTGGAGACGCGACGCGGCGATCACGCGATCCGCGCGCTCCACGACCGAGCGCTCCATGGCTTCCTGGCGGGCGCGGTGCCATCCAGTCGGAGGCGTGCGGAAGGCGAGCGGGATCCAGGGATCGCGGAAGTCCGCGACCCAAGGCAGCCGTGTCTTCGCCGCGACGTCACGCGCCGCCAGGTGCACGCTCTCGGGCGGCGAGCTCGACCACAATGCGTCAATGTCGCCCCGGCCCACGCGTGACAGCGCGGCATGCCGTGCCCGCCGCGCCCATCCACGGTACGAGTCGGGCAGCAGCCACCAGTCGGAGAGCCGGCGCAGCGCTCCGAAGGCCGAGCCCGATCGCCGGCCGCCCGAGGCGCCACCCGCCTTGAGCCACGACGAGATCGCGCTGCCGCCGCGCACGCGGATCACTTCCGCGTCGGGCGGAGCCGCCAGTGAATCGTCCCGCACCCAGTAGTCCTCCTCCCCCGCGCACACCACCGTGCACGACCAGCCGAAGCGAGGCAGGTGGCGCGCGAAGCCGAGCACGCGATGCACGCCCCCTCCACCCAGCGGCGGGAAGAAGTAACACAGGAGCAGGACCCGCCGCCCCTTCATCGCGCCCGGCTCGCGAGCGCCTGAAAGCGGGCTTCGATCTCGGCCATGTTGCGCGCGTGGTCGGCGCGCCGCTCCACCACCTGGCGGTTGTGATGACGCGCGCGAACGCGCCACTCGGGGTCGGCGAGCGTCTGCTCGAGCGCATGGGCGAGCGCCGCGGAATCTCCGGGGGGAAAGAGGCGCGCCCCTTCCCCCTCCTTCACCCACTCGCGGTTCCCCTCGAGATCGCTCACCACGGGCATCGTGCCGCACGCCATGGCTTCCAGCAGAGAGAGGGACGTCGAGTCCGAGTGTGACGCCGACACATAGATCTCGGCGCGACCCAGCCACTCCGCGATTCCCGCGGCGTCGAGCTGGCCCACGAACTGGAAACGGCCCGCAGGGAGAAGCTGCGCGGCGAGCCGCTCGATCTCGGACCGTGAAGGACCGTCACCGGCCAGCACCAGCCGCGTGTCCTGGCGTGTCGCCATCACCTTGGCCACGCCTTGGATCACCGTGGGCAGGTCGTAGATCGGCTCCATGCGCCGCGTCGAGACGATCAATCCCGGTTCG
This sequence comes from Candidatus Eisenbacteria bacterium, assembly GCA_035712145.1. Lineage (NCBI taxonomy): Bacteria > Candidatus Eiseniibacteriota > Candidatus Eiseniibacteriota bacterium. The sequence goes on from DASTBI010000002.1 coordinate 24,957, forward strand.
CGCGCCGGGGCTTCGCGGTAACGCCAGAGCTCCACGCCCCACGGAATGCACGCCACACGATCGGGAGGCGCGCCCAGCGTGCGGGCCGCGGCCGCCAGGTTCTCGGCGTCCGCCAGCACCAGGTCGGCGCGCCGCAGTACGTAGCGGAGGCGCGCCCGCTGCAGTGCGCCGCGCTGGCCGAGGACCAGGAGATCGGATCCCCACGCCGTCACCGACAGCGGGTGGACTCCGATCAGCGCTCCGAGCAGGCCGTAGTTCGGAACGTAGTGTGCGTCGACCAGGTCGGGCGCGAAGGCCCGCACCTCGCGACGGAGCACGGGGGCCGTGAGCGGATAGCGAACGAAGCCGGGAAGGGGAAGGGCTTCGAGCCCTCGCGCACCGAGACCCTCGGGACCCGGCTCCAGCGACCACAGCGCCACGTCGTGACCCCGAGCGCGGAAGTGCTCGACCCAACGCTGCGTGTGGACGGCGGCCGCGTTTCCCAGCGTTGCGATCTTCACGCCGGGGCTCCCCTCCACCGATTGGACTGCCGCCTTCGCTGGAGCGCGGCCACCGCCTTGCCCCACGCGGAGGCGTAGTCGGGACCGATCCATCGGATCGTCACGGGGAGCGCGCGCGCCCCCATGGCCTTCTTGAAGGACGCGACGTTCTCGAGGCCCGCGCTCGCGCCGAGATTGAAGCGCTTCGCGCCGTCGCGGGCAGCGGATTCGATCATGCTCCACACCAGAGTCGCGAATCCGTGGCGAGGGCGAGCGTCGGGATGCGAGCCGCTCCACCACAAGAGCCACTCGTGCTCGCCGACCAGCGCCGCGGCGCCGCTCAGCAGTCCACGATCGTCCCGCACCGTGAACAACCGCGCGGCCGGCGCGTCGCCCGCCAGGAGCCGGCGCAACAGGCTCACGGGCTTGAGCCGATGCCCACTCCAGGCGCGCGCCTGCGCGGCATAGAAGGCGTAGATCTCGTCCAGCGCATCGGGATCCTCGGCGCATCGCAGACCGCGCGCGATCGCCGCGGCGATGCTCTCGCGGGTTCTGCGCTGGAGCCGCCGATAAGCGGCCGCGGCTCCTTCGGACAGGTCGACGACATCGGTCTCGCTCACGCGCGTTTCCCCCGCCAGCTGCGCGATCGTGCCGGGGTCCACGGCGGGACCTTCGGGCCGGAACAGCACCCATTCGCCGCCGACGATCCGTGCGTCCCTGGCCCGCGCGTCCAGCGCGTCCGCCACCAGCCGGTCCACGAGCGGGTGTGCTGCGGGCCGCGCCAGCGGCGCGCCAGGCAGCGTGTACGGCATGGCGCGCAGCCACTCGAGCGCGAAGCGCCGCTCCATCACGACCGGGGCGCCACCGATGAGCGCGCCGTCCCCTTCCTCGACCAGCACGAAGCTGGCCCTGCATCCGGGCAAGGCCTCGACCAGCGCCCGCACCACGTCCGGGCGGTGAAGCGGCGTGGCGTTCGGATCCTCTCGGCGCAGCGCGTCCCAGTCGTC
>DASTBI010000003.1 GCA_035712145.1 Candidatus Eisenbacteria bacterium
CATGGGGCCTCCGAGGAGAGCGGAGTCTGGTTTCTCGAGAAGTGATTCCGGCCGCAGCGTGCGGGGGGTGGCTGGCAACGCGGCAGTCGAAGGCTACCAGCCCGGCTGATCCGCGGTCCAGCTTTCAAGCGGGCCGCAGAAGCGCGTCATCTTACTTGGGGAAGATCAGCGCCTGACGAGTAGGGTTCGGGTGCGCTCGGCTTCACCCAGCCCACGCACCGGCAGCGCGCCCATGCTGATCGACCAAGCGGCCCACCTCCAAGGTGGCTCGCCGGCTTCGATCGCTCGGCGACGGGCGGCTGACAATGCACCTACAGGGTCCTCGTCGGCACGGCTCCACTCCTCCACGAACCAAGCCACGAAGCGACTGGCGGCTTCATCTTCGACCGGCCAATGGGTCTGGACGACCGATGCGGCGCCGGCGTCGAGGAACGCCCGCCCCATGCTCGGTCCTTGCCGCTCCTGCGTCGGATAGGGCGCTCCGCTGGCACAGGATGAGAGCAACACCATCTCGCACCCGGTCAGATCCAAAGACCGCACGTCGGCCATCTCGATATAGGAGTCCGATGCATCTCGGCCGGTGTCTGGCCGCGCCATGGGGAAGTACGCGATGAAGGGTACTTCAGGGTCGCGGACCAAGTGCGCCGCGACATGGATCCGTCGTGCACGGCTCCACGACTCGAGCACGGCCCGCTTGGTGGCCCGCGGACCTTCGATGACGCTGGCCGTGGGCCATGCCCGCCGGACGACCTCGGCCTCGGGCACCGCTGAACGAAGCTCACTCACGAGCGCGCCGCGTCGCATGGCTGGCGCCGGCTCCGCCGCGGCGAGAATGCTCCCTGAACCGAACTTCGGAGCGGAGGGACCCGTGCCGCCGCCGACATAGACGACACGCCGCGCGAGCGCGAGCGGCTCGAGACGCTCAGCCGACAAGCTCAAGGCCTCGAATGGAAGCTGCTCGAGTGCGCCGTCCGGTGTCAGGTAGAGAGTGCGCGGGTTCGCGCTGGAACGAAACGCTTCCGCAGGAAGGAGAAGCCCGGCGAGCCGATGAAGGCCTTTCAGCGCCACCCCGTCGAGAGGGCGACGGCTGCTCAACCAGCTCACCGCCTGGGCGACAGCCCGTCTGCAGTCGGCGGGCGAAAGCGCGAGTGTGTCACGCGTCACGCGGCTCGGCGAAGACGTCCAGCGGATGACTGCGTGGGGGCCGACGCGATAGACACAGTGCAACGTGCCTGAAGGTGGACGGCTGCGGGGCTCGCCCCACGTCGAGTCTCCAGCGCCATGAGTCCCACCCAGCTCCATGGTCAGCCTGCGCCAATCGAGCTCGAAGGCATAGCCCGCTTCGGGTGTGGTTGCCATCAGGCGATGCACCGCATCGCGTACGTCACTCCTGGCGCCGAGCGCCAGGTATCCCTGTGGTCCGGCATCGAGCCTCCGAACGTGCCGTTGGATTTCGGCCAGCGCGCGTCTCAGGGCGGCGCGAGACCGGAAGGCCGCGCCCTCGCGCTCCAGGAGGAGCGCGTTCAGGATCTCCCGATCGATGGCGAAGACGTTCTCTCCCGCATCCTGCGAGGCTCGCCGATCGAAGTCGGCGAGCGCCTCACGTGCCGCCTCGTAGGATCCGACGTCGTACAGCGCCCGAGCGCGCCGTAGCGCAAGTCCCACTCCGACCTCCGGAACGTGAAGCGAATCGGCGTGCACGAGTCCGCGCTCGATCCAGGGCAAAGCCTCGGCCGCCCGCCCATTGCCGATCAAGCCTTCCCCGTAGAACTGGAAGATGGCCGCATAGCCGACCCGTGGATTCACGACGCGATATTGCTCGCGGACCCGTTCCATGACGGGCCTCGCCTCGGCGATCCGCCCGCGGGCCAGCAGGGCTCGCATCCGATGCAACTCGATGTCCGCTCCCAGAGCGCTGATCGGCACGGTTGCAGGAGGTGGAGCCAGTCGACGAAGCAGGACCGGAGCGCGGTCGAGCAACCGGTCCACGATCTCCCAGCACCCGAGCTCGGCGAAATGTCTCATCGCGCTCGCCAGGAACCGCAGCTCGACCGCTCCCCCTCCCATCTCGCGGCACCGCTGCAATGCCTGGATGACGAGGTCGGTGGCGAGAGCGAGTCGTCCCTCGTCGGCGTGGTAACGCGCCTCGAAAGACAGGATGCGCGAGTACTGGTCCGGGAATCGACAGTGCTCCGCGATGCGCCTGGCTTCTTCATAGCAAGCCAACATCGAATCGGTGTTGCCCAGAGAGCGATGGGTGGCGCCAAGCTCACCCAGGATCTGGCAGGTCATCATCGTCTCACCCAGGGCTCGCGCGGCCGCGAGCGCGAGCCGGAGGTGGTGAAGACGTCCCGCGCGGTCTCCAAACTTCATCACTTCGGCGCTGATCGCGGCCTCGGTCAACACGACGCCGCGTAAGTAGCCGAACGCATTGAAGCGATCGAGGAGAACAGCGAACGTCTTCAGCTTGGCTTCGGGTGCGGCGGTCGGATCGGTGCGAACGGAATACTCCTGGCGCAGCAACTGGCGAAGCGTGATCGCCTGCGCGGGCGTGAGCCGGGCGAAGAACATGAAATTGCGCAGGTAGTCCGGACAGTGGAACTCATCCGCCAGCGCGCTGGCGACCCGATGCACATGGGGCGCCACTCTGTTCCATGTGCGCATGTACGCCTCGCTGGAGGACAGATCGAGCCGGTCACCACCCAGAGCGTAGAGGGCCTGGCGCAGCTCCATAGTTCCGACCGCAGCAGCGAAACGCCGAAAGGACGCCGGATCATCATTGGCCATATGCTGCGCCATCTCGATCGAGAGGCTCGGTGCCAGGCGGCGCAAGGCATCGGCACGTCCCTGTGGGGCGTCGTCCCGTAGGAAGAGGGCCGCGAGGGTCGCCAGCGTGATCGCCGCAATGAGCGGCCAGGGGGGTCTCACGTCAGGAGAATACGCCTCGAAACGCTCCGGCCGCCCCCTTTGAAGAGGGCGGCCGGTTCAGAGATTCCTGCGCTGGCTCAGCGGACCACGAGCTTACGCTCCTGACGCCAGGAACCGACTTCCATGCGATAGAAGTAGATCCCCGACGACACTCGACGGCCGGCGCGGTCGCTGAGATCCCATGAGGCTTCGTGAGTACCTGCGTCCCGCTGCCCGTCGGCCAGTCGAGCCACGACTCGGCCCATGGCGTCGTATACCGCCAGTCGGACGCGCGCGGGCTGAGGCAACCCGAAGGCGAAGCGGACCGAGCCCGTGGTTGGATTGGGCCGGGCCGCATGCAGCTCGAGTTTGGACGGTCGATGGGCGGTCGGCGCTTCCTCCACCGCCGGGAGCGTGGTGTACACGCCATGCGCCGCGAAATACGTATCGCGGACCTTGCCTTCCGGAACCGGCGGCACTGGGAACGAAAGGTCCACCCTCTCCCCCGGCGACAGAGTCACCGGTTCTCCGGTTCCGGTGAGACGAGCGCCGACGTCCCCAACGTCGCTATGCATGGCGGAAGCGGCGACCGTTTGGACCGCTGGCGCCTCGCCATCGATTCGGATCCATTGGAGGTTCTGGATAAGGTGGCGTCCCACGAATCGGAGACGCACTTCTCGGCCGGCACCGATGGCCAGCTCCGCGTTCCGGGCGCGCGGATACCAGCGGCCGACCTCAGTCCATGCGCCGTTCTCGCCGACAGTCTCGACGACGATGCCGGTCCGTTCCAGGACCTCCGCATCGTACCTGCCGGCCACGGGACGGCTCTTGCCGCCACCCGGATCATCGATCTCCTTCTTCGCGCCTCCTAGACCCAGGCCTCCGCGCCCGGGGACGGTGGAGGGCCCACCATCGGACGGGGACTTCCACAACTCGACCCAGAGCATGGTCCCCGGCGCTCCCTCGAATCCGGGACCGTTCGGATCGGTGAGCAGCGCGGTGAGATCTTCGCCCGACCCGGATCGCACCTTCGCCACCGGCACCCGGCTTCCCAGCACCACTCGCCCATCCATGACCCACGTCGATTGCGCAGGGTCGCGATCCACAGTCCGGAGGGTCGCCGAGGCCAAGCGTGTGCGCTCTTGCTCGTCCTCGCGGATCCGTAGCCTCAACGTGCCGTCGGCGGCGCGCTCTGGCTCGTGCATCAGCCGATAGATGTCGGTCCGCATCTCTCCGGTCGTGGAGCGAGCCAGGATCGAGTTCTCTTCCTTCCAGCCCCCCGCCGTCCAGGTATCCAGGAACGGGCAACCACCGCCACCACCACCACCGCAGCTTCCATTGATCGTGAAGGGTCCGTCGCTCTGGTCCGATCCGATCGTCACATCACCCGGCCGCAGGATCCCCGCGGTGTGGACCACTTCGATCTTCTTGCTCGGCGACGACTGCACGCCGCAGTAGGTGGTCCAGTCGAACGCTCCGTTGTCGGTCAGATTGCTCGCGACCAAAGTGGATGCAGCCCCGTCGAGCAGGTTGATGGAGACTCGGGCGGAATCACCACAGGGCGCGCCGCCGCAACCGGTATCCCAGCGGATCGCGATCGGCGGCACCGATCCTTCGGATCGCGTATAGACCTCCCCTCCGTTCGGAAAGAGCACGTGCCGCGTGTGCGCCGTGTGGCCTTGGTGTGCCGTGAGGTAGGCGAAGTCGGACAAGTTCACCGATCCACTGGGAACGAAGTCGCCGCAGCGCTCGGTGCCACCCAACAGTGCCCCGAAGGCGTCGATGTCGAATCGGTCCACGCTTCCGAAGGCCTGGGTCGTCAGGTCCAGCGACCGCACGTCGACCTGCGCGAACGAGAACGAGGGCGCAGCCGTGATGCCCAATGTCGGAACGACATGCGCGCACTTCGAGATCTGGCCGACATCGAACGTGAACGTCTTGCGTCCGGTCCCCGGGTCATAGACGCCGTCGCTGGAGAGAACGAAAGGCTGAGCGGTCTGGGGTGCGTCCCAAACCCTCCACGTCGGAACGTCGGGTGAGGTCAGCGACAGCGACGCGCTCGCCGTCGAAGCGTTGAATGGACACTCGGGAATGGTGCTGTTCTTCACGACCGCGCTGACCACCAGGCGACCCGCATCGCCTTTCGGGCAAGGTGCGATGATGGAGGGCGCTCCGATGCTCACGAAGTACCGCGGCAGCGAGAGCAGCGTGGTCGGCGCCGAGGTGCCGTTGCCGGCCGCTGCCGGGGTGAATACGGTGACCGTGTGCGAACCCGTTCGGGCGATGTCATAGTGCTTCACGTGAACGGTGAAACGACCCGCCGCCTCATCCAGAGTGGCAGCCTTGACCCGGCCGTCCACCGAGACCATCGACCAGGGGCGGAAGTTCACGCCCGTCACGATCAGGTCGAAGTCGGGATCCGAGGCGATCACCGCAGTCCGGGAGAGCGAGGTGATCTGCGGCGTGGGTTGAAGCCTGAGCACGAATCGGTTATTCACCGAGCTCTGACCGTCGGCGATCACGATGTCGATCTCGGTGGCGCACTCGGGAATTTGAGAGACGCCCCCAGTCCCGCCCAGCGCGAGCAGACCGATGGTGTCGGGCCAAGCGACGCGGAGCCTATAGGTGCCGGCTGGAAGCAGGCCGAAGCTGAAGGCGCCGGCGGCATCGGTGGTGGTGGAATCCACCGGCAGCCCCTCTGCGTCCAGCACCACAGGCGCCCCCGCTTTCGGCGTGCGCAGGCCGTTGTCGTCGCTCTCGACCGATCCTGAGATCGAGCAGGTGCCGTAATCGGCGACCATCGTGGCCATGGCGTTGTCGGTCACTAGCGGACCACTGGTCCACCCTCCGGCGAAGCGTGCCGTGGAGTGATTGGCGCCGCAGGCGAACTCGTCCACGATCATCGAGGTGTAGTCGCCCCACCGTCCCGCGGGCACACCGTTCACGTCCTCCGCGGCGCAACTGGTGGCGGTCGCGCAACCCATGTAGCTGAACAATCCCGACTTCACGTGGAATTCGGGACTCTGGTGGTTGCCGCTGCGGGCGACCATGTAGCACGACGGGAATTCGTTCGGCGAGTAACGGTCGTAACCCAGGAACAGCGTCCCGCGCGTGTCCTCCACCACGCTCGGATAGGTGTAGTGCATGCCAGGACGGCCAACCTGAAAGTCGTCGACAAGGCCGCCGCCGACCTGGAAGCGGATGCAGCGGATCGCTTTGACGGGAGGGCTCCCGTCACCGTAGGTGCGGGAGTTGGTCCAGGCCATCGCGATCTTCCCGTTGCGCATGTACATCTCGGGCGGCGGAAACGCGAAGTTGAGCGGTCGGGGCTCGCATTGGTTACCGAACCCGGTGGTGTCCGGCTGCTCGGCAATGGCCGATACGCCCGGGTCGGCCGGAATCGGGATCAGCGCCGGCGCCGAGAGGACCGGCGCGTTTGGCGGTCCGGTGATCCTTCGGTGCTCGATGTTGTTCCCGGACCTCCTGACCACGTGGATCGCGGGATCAGCGGTTAGGTTCCGGCACGCTCGGCTGAAGCTTGCGACCCCAGGCACCGAGACTGTGATGGGCTCACCGGGAAGGTAGAGATTGTCATAGGCCTTGGCGCGATCGAGGATGTGACAGTTTCCCGGGTTCCACAGCAGCGCGATCTTGTCGTCGCTCACCCCCAACCCGACGTAGTCACGGCCAGGCGCGGGGATGATGTACTTCCACCAGTTCTGTGGCTGCGTGGGGTCGAGGCCTCCCTTCGAGATCCACAGTCGCACCTCAGCGGGGGACGCGGCGGCGTCCCCCATCATGAACATTAGGTAACGGCCATGGATGGCGTCGTAGAAAGCGACTGGATCCCCGGAGATCCCCCCATTGGGAAGGATGGGTGCGAAGAACGTATTGATGGGATGGTGGGCCAGGAGCACCGGCGTCGGACTCTTGTCGTAGAAGTCCACGAACTGAGGGGTGAAATGCAAGATCTTGTCGGGCCCCGCAGCGAGCATGCTCTCGTGCGTGCTGCCTCCGTTCGACGCGTCGACCGTCGGCAGGGCGGTGAAGATTTGCCCGTGCGCCTGACCGAACAGGACGCAGAGGCTGAAGACGGCGAGGACGGCCACCCTTGGCCCATCGGTGCGGTTCTTGGGAAGGCTGGAAAGCGGGACGATCGATGAGCGGTCGGCCATGGGACTCTCCTCGTGCGCGGTGGCACCCCGGTCCTGTGTGGTATGGACTGCCCTGGACGAGACTCGAAGCGAATGTCCAATGAGACGGAGGTGAGACGGCGTTTACCGGCGCGATTCCTCGTTCGTAATCCGGCGCCCGCCTCCGTCTAATGTGGGGTTCGGCCGGAGTCGACCGAGCTCAGCTTGTTGGCTGCGTGAACGGCGCCATCGATTACTATCTCGTCGACGGCTCCCCGACCGGTCGACCGCTTCGCACCGATGTCACGCAAACCCTGGCCTCACGACGCCCATTCCGTCGGAGACGCGGCGCGCGAGCATGTCCCCCCGACTCGCGAGGACGAGCTCGAGCTGACGCGATCCATCACGACTGGTTCGCTCGAAGCGTGGAAGCGCTTCCTCGAACGGTATTCGGGCCTCATTCATGCCATCATTCGTCGCCACATGTTGACGCGGGATTGCGACGAGACTCACACGGTATACGTCGACGTGCTGGATGCTCTCTACCGCGGCAAGCTGGCCACCTACGAAGGAAGGGCGGCGCTCTCCACCTGGCTCACTTTGGTGGTGCGCAGCAAGGTTTTCGATCACCTTCGTCATCGTTACGGAAGACACGAGACACCCGATGCAATCCGGCAACTGGGCGAGCTCGAGCGTGAGATCTGCCGCCTCTACTTCGTCGAAGGCCACTCGGCCACGGAGGTCGTGCGTCAGCTGAACCGCGCGGGATCGCACTGGACCATCGGCCGGCTGATGGCCGCGTTGCGGCGCATCGAGCGGCGGCTGGACGCGAAGTGGCTCCGGCGTCTGGCCTATGACCTGCACGCTCGCTCCGTGGGTGCTTCGGGAAGACTGCTGGAGTATCTGGATCACATGAGGCTCGAGCAGCAGGTGCCGTCCGCAGCGCATGGCGCGGATCACGACCTCATGGAGCGCGAATCCCGGCACATCCCGGAGCTGGTCCAAGTGCTGGTGGCCCGCCTCGCGCGTGAGGATCGCGAGATCCTGGTGATGCGTTTCCACAAGCGCTGGTCGGCTCGACGGATCGCCCAGGAGCTGGGGCTGGCCAGTCCTCGAGTCGTCTATACGACCGTGGAGCGTATCGTCCGCGGCCTGAGACGTGACATCGATCGAGACGGGAATGGTGCCAGATGAGCCGCGAACCCTTGACCCCGCACCTGGCGACCGAAGACCTCGCGGCGCTGGTCGAAGGACGCCTGGCGGACGACGGTGCACTCCCACTTAGACGTCATGTGGCGAGCTGTCAGGAGTGCCTTGCCGCATACGCGGAAGCCGTGAGGTACCGAGCGGAATGGCTCGCGGATCCCGACGCCTTCCGCTCGGATCCGACTCTGGTCGAAACAGGAATGGAGGTGGCTCGGAAGCCTGCTGGTAACGAACGCCACCAGCCGATCCTTCGCCGCAGTGAGTCGATTGTCGGACCGCGTCCAGCGCGGGGCTGGATACCGCTGTGGCGATGGAGCGCCGCAACGATCGCCGCGACAGCGGTGATCGCGATCTGGTTCTGGCCACGCTTTCCCGCCAGCCATCGACCACCAGGCCTGCCGCCCGCCGTGGCTCGCGCGGTCGGCGACTACTCGGCGCTCAGCCTCGTGATCCCGGGCGGCGAGCAGGGCGCGGTCGCGAGTGAGCCCGTCTACCGGGCTGGACCCAGCGAGCTGCCGCGCGACATCGTCGCTCGATTGCTCGCTGCCCACGAGCGAGAGCGGTCGCAGCGGTCTGCATACGCGGCCGCGGCGGCCCTGCTGGTCAATGGCCAGAAGGCCGCGGCCCGCGATCACGTGGACGAAGGACTGCGTCTCGGCAATGAGGACGCGGACCTGCTCGTCCTCGCCGCTGCCATTTCATATCGGGAAAGCGACCTCGTGAAGGCGGAGGTCGAGCTGAGGCGCTCCCTTCGCATCCGTCCGAATAACCCCACCGCGACGCTCGACCTCGGGATCGTCTTGAGCGAGGCGGGGCGTTCGGAGGGCGCGCATCTGCTCGCCTCCGTAGCTCGTCGCGAATCCACCAGCAGCCTCGCCACGCGGGCCCGACTCGAACTCGCCCGGCATTCGGCGAATTTGCCAGGGCGCCGCGGCGACGCCGAGGCGGGCCCCTAAGCCCACGGAGCCGCGCTGGCCCACGGCTCTCTTGCTTCTCGCCGCCTCCGTCCAGCTCGGCCGCACACGAAAAGCCCTCGGTCATCGCTGGCCGAGGGCTCTCTCACAGCTCTGAGCTAGTCGCCGTTCTTGGGCGCCGCCATCTCTTTTCGCAGCGCCTCGATCTCCTCACGAAGTTTCCGCAGCTCCTGCTGCACGGCTTCCTGCTCCGTCGGCGGCGCCACCAGCGCCACGGTGACGTCGCGCTCTTCGGTGCGGCGCAGTGTGTGCAGCGTGATTCCGGCGGGCGCGGCGCTCAACGCGTGCACCAGCGTCTCGACGCTGCCAATGGCTTGACTGCCCGCCCCGGTGATCACGTCACCGGCGTGCATTCCGGCGCGATCGGCCTGCCCGCCGGACTCCACCTCGAGCACGAGGACACCCTCCGCCTTCGAGGCGCCCAGTGCCGACGCCAGTGCGCGATTCAGGTTCGCGCACTGGAGGCCGAGCGTCGCCAGCGGGTCGGTTTTCGGCTCGGCAACCGCGGCCTCGGTCGCCGGTGGCTTGGCGGTCTCCACGGCCACCACATTCGCTGTCGGCGGCGCCACGGCGACTGTCGCAGCCGGCACCGCCGCGACAGGCTCGGGCTCGGGCGCGGGAACTGGCTCCATGGTTCTGATCTTCATCACCTTGCCGTTGCTCCGCACGATGGTCACGGGAATTGGCTGGCTCTGATCGACGCGGGAATGCGCGGTCACGAGATCACCCACGTTCCTCAGCGAAGTGAA
>DASTBI010000004.1 GCA_035712145.1 Candidatus Eisenbacteria bacterium
CTGGAGGGCGTGGTCCGACCCCAGCCCCCCGCTGCTCATCGCCGTGTACGTGCCTTCGTTTGCGGCGAACCCCACGACCACCAGATCCTTCCCGTACCGGTCGGCGAGCCATTTGCCCATCCAGCCCTTGTTCTTCGCCACGTGCCCGTTGTGGGCCCACAGCACCACCTTCGAGCCCTTTCGCGCCTCGTCGGCGATCCAGACCACGTTGGCGGCCATGCTCGAATCGCGGACCGTCCAGCCGGCACCGCTCCTGCTCTGCGCGCACTGCAAGACGACATGGGCATTGCGGATGATCCAGTCCGCTTGTGCCGGCGTGGTGGCGGCGCCAAGCCGTCCCCGCGAGGCCTCGAGGTGATCCACGATGCGCTGCGTCGCCGCCACACCCCGCTGGCCGGTGTTGCCATCTTCCGTGGCGCGCGTTCCAGAGAGCCGCAGGCTGCGTGTTCCGCTGGCGGCGGTGGTGTCATCCATCGCGATCGAGAAGCGCGGATGGAACGCCCGACGACTGAGGCCGCTGGGGCCGCCAGCGAGCTCGAGGGCGAGGTCGATGGAGCTTGTCGTCCATGGCGCACCGTCGATCTCGACCCCGAGCGAGTCGAACCACGCGGTGCCCTCGCCGGACATGAGCACGCCGAAGGTGATGTTATCGGCGCTCGCGGGGATCGCCAGCTGGATCTCGTACCGCCTCCAGCCGTTGGTGCCGCTCACTGCCTGGGACTGCATGTTGTCGAACGCGATCCCGCGCTCCTCGCCGGCGTCGGCGCGCATCCATAGACCCGCGAACTGGGACACGCGCTCGGTGCGCATGAACCCCGAGTAACGCACCTTGCGTCCGGCGAATGCCGCCGCGGGGAGCGTGCCTGTCGCGGTGACGAAGCCCGGGTCCCGGGCCGACAGCCTCTCGGCCGCCGTGATGCTGTCGGCCCAGGCCGGATCGTGCGTGGCGAGGTACCGCCGCACGATGGCGGCCGCAGTGTCCGGGGTCTGCATGTCGAATCCCGTGAACTCGATGCGCCCGCGCTTGGAGGCATTGAAGCGCCGCATCCACTCGACCATCTCGAGCACTTCCTCCGTGTTCCACGTCCAGAAGTACATGCCCTGGATCAGGGCGCGCGGATCGCCCTGGCCGCCCAGCACGTAGTCGTTGATGCGCCACGCCTCGGGCAGGTTGGCCTCGATCGCGAACACGCTGAATCCCATCTCGGTCGCCAGGTACTGGGTCATCCGGTGCTTGAGCTGGAAGAACTCGCGCGTGCCGTGCGTGCCCTCGCCGAGCGCCACGATGCGGGCCTTGCCGACGATCCTGCGGAGGTC
>DASTBI010000005.1 GCA_035712145.1 Candidatus Eisenbacteria bacterium
TCGTTGACGTCGATCTTGAGCGGCACCTTCTCGCCGCCGACGGCCGCGCCCGACTTGCGGCGCACCGCCACGAGCAAGGGTGTCTCCCCAGGCATCGAGAGCTGGGCCGGGACCTCCTGGTTGAAGGTCATGTCGTTCTTCACCGTGTTCCAGTCCGACCCGCTCATCGTGAGGTTGAGCGTGCGAACGACCACCGGATCGTAGAACTGTGGCCAGTTCTGGGCGATTGCCCGCGAAGCGAGTGAAGTGGTGAGGGTCAGGGCGGCGAGGGCAGAGAGCAGGAAGCGAAGGCGTCCCGGCACGATGAAACTCCTCCAAAATCCTCGACTCGGGCTGTATCCGAAGGAGGGTGGGGGGATGGAGAAGACCGCCTGGAGAGAGGTAGCGATCGGCAAGAAGGATAGGCTTGGGCACGACCGCACCACAACAGAATTGTGGCAATTCGTTCTGGACCTCAGACTGAGCCTTGCATAGAATCTTCGCCCTCAAGGCTTCCTCGATCCCCCCCGACGGTTCGTCCCCCGGCTTCCGCGCTCCACGGGCGCTGCGGCGAACGTGGAGATCCATTGCCGATCGACCCGTCGCACGTGCGGCGCCTCGAGTGGAAGTACCGGGTGTCCCTGGAGCAGGCCGCTCGGCTGGGACAGGCGCTCATCCCCCGCACCGAGCCCGACGCCCACGGCGGCGCGGACGGGGCCTACAGCGTCCTCAGCCTCTACTACGACACGCCCGACCTGCGCTTCTACCACGAGCGCAAGGACGGCGCGAAAGTCCGGCGAAAGCTGCGCATCCGGAACTACGGCGACGAGCTCTACTACCTGGAGATCAAGCGCAAGATCGACAAGGAGGTCGTCAAGGAGCGCACGTCCATCCATCAGTCGCAGGTCGCCGGGGCACTGAACGGCGTGGATCCCAAGGTGCTGATGGCCGGACGACCCGCGAGCGACCTGCGCACCCTCGAGCGCTTCCGCTACAACATGAAATCACTCGGACTGGTTCCCGCGGTGCTGATCGGCTATCGGCGCCAGGCGCTGGTCGGCAAGGTCGAGCCTTATCTTCGGATCACCTTCGATTCGGACTTGCGAAGCCGCATGCGTCCCCTCGAGCAGGAGCTGCTCGCGGGCGCCGATCTGCGGCCGTTCCAGGAAGGATGTGTCCTGGAGCTCAAATTCGACGCCCGACCGCCCCGGTGGTGGATGGACCTCGCGACCGAGTTCGGCCTCCGGCGCGAGTCCTATTCGAAATATTGCGAGGGGATCGACTCCTGGGGCATCCCGCGCCCCTCGGCCGCGGACGACGGACCACGGGCAGCCCAGGGCTCCTGATGGATTCGTTGCTTCACTCGTTCTCCTTCTCCCCTCAGCCTTCGAACTGGGCGCCGATCGTCATCAACGTCCTCGTGGCGTTCCTGCTCGGACTCTTCATCGCGGCGGTCTACCGAGCCACGCACCGGCAGATGGTGGTGTCCTTCTCGTTCGTGAACACCCTGATCCTCATGTCCATGATCATGTGCCTGGTGATCATGGTGATCGGCAACAACATCGCCCGCGCATTTGGCCTGGCCGGGGCCATGTCGATCGTGAGGTTTCGCACGGTCGTCAAGGACACTCGGGACACGGCGTTCGTCTTCTACGCGCTGGGCGCGGGCATGGCCGCCGGGACCGGGAACCTCCTGCTCGCGCTGATGGGGACCCCGCTCGTCGGACTCTTCCTCGGCGTTCTCCACTGGACACGGCACGGCACTTCGCAGGACGCCTATCTGCTCGGCTTCGAGATCGAGTCGAGCGGCAATGACCGCGAGCCCTATCTCGACGTGTTCCGGCGTCACCTCGAGAACTGGAATTTCGTGAGCGGCCGCTCGGTGCGATCCGGCAGCGGCATTCATCACATGTTCCAGGTGCGTCTCCGCCCCAACGTGCGCTCTCAGGACCTCATTCGCGACCTCGCCGCGCTCGAGGGTGTGATCCGGGTTCAGCTCTCGCTGGGCGAGGAACCCGAAGCCTGAGACCATGGGTCTCCCGCGCAGACTCCTGACGACGGTGCTGGTGGCGGGCGCACTCGGGTCGGCCTCGACAAGGCCGGTTGGAGCCGGCGTCTCCGGCTTGCTGCCGGCGCGCTGGGAAGCCCGCTTCACGCTGGGTCACGACAGCAACCTGCTCGACATCTCGGACTTCGAACAAGCCACGTTCGGGATCCCTGGCACCTCGACGTTCTTCGCCGTGGATCGCTTGTCGGACCAATTCGGGGAGGGCGAGGCCGAGGCCGAGTGGAGGGCCGACGACCTCGGCGGGCGGCCCAGGCTCCGTTTGTCCTGGGAGCGCCGTCAGTATCTACACAACCCGATCAAGAGCGAGGACCACCTCACGCTCGGACTTCGGCTGCGCCCGGCCGGTTCGAGCCGCGTGGACCTGAAAGCCGAGTATCGACCGCAGGTCTACGTGCGGCATCGACTCGACTCGGGCGCGCTCCCGGGCGAACCGCTGTTTCGTCCCGAGGTCTATGAGCGCGGGGATCTCGAGCTCGACGTCCACCAGCCGTGGGGAAAGAGCACGGCGGCCGAGGTCTTGGTCCTGGGCTCGAAGCGGCGCTACGACGGGCCCTTCGAGGGGCGTGACCGGGAGACGTTCGGCGGCGGCGGCGCCTTGGAGCGCACCCTGAGCAAGAACCTCGTGGTCCGCGGCGGGGCCGAGTACCGGGCCACGTGGACGGAGAACGATCCTGGAGATCCCGATGACCGCTCGTACCGCGACTGGCGGGCGGTAGCGGGGATCGCGCTCGCGGAAGTGCCTTTGCTCGAAACCGTGACGCTCGACCTCGAGCTCGTCTGGCGGCGCTTCACCAGCACGAACCCGGACGATCAGGATCACTACGGACGCCGCGACCAGGGCGGGGAGGCGGAGCTCGAGGTCACTCGCCGTCTTTCACGCGCATTCTCATGGGTCAGCAACGGGATCCTGCGCTGGAGGGACTCGAACTTCCCCGAAACGGCGTTCGATGAAGAGGGCGTGCTGCAGGACTCCGAGCTGCGCACGGGGATCGCGTGGGAGTGGCAGCGATGATGCGCCGGGCGGCGATCGTCCTCCTTCTGTTGAGTGGTTGCTCCGTGGACGTGCAGGACGGCGCGGGACCGCGCCGCCCATCCCCCGACGTGGAGGGGACGGTGACCCGCGCATCGTCGCCCGCGGCCGACGTCGACGTGGAGCTTCACAACGTGGCGACCGACGCCAAGGTCTTCGACACCCAGAGCGATCCCCAGGGGGTCTTTCGCTTCTACGCGGTGCCCGGGGGCCTGTGGGAGGTCCGGGCGGAGAGCAATCGCTCCGGCGACTTCGCGTCCGTGCGCCGGCAGTTCTATCGCGCGGACGGAGACGGCAAGCGGCGGATCGCGCTCGACATCTTCGGCCACGGCGCCCGGCCCATGGCACCGGTGGCCAACGCGACCGTGACGGTGCCGAGCCCCTTCGCGGCGCTCGACTTTCACTGGTCATCTCCTCCCGACAGCGGGGTGCTCGCTCGTGTGCAGCTCTACGATGCCTTGGGCGAAGACGTCTGGAGGTCCTCCTGGGCCGTCACCGATTCCGCTCGCTTCTATGGCTACGGAACCGAGGGTTCCTATCAAGGCGTCCCGGTCGGCCCGGGCCAGTATCAATGGCTGGTCCGGTTTCAATTTCCCGACAGCACCGATGCACGGAGCCATCGCATTCCAGTGATCTTCGAGTGAGGGCTCAGGGCCCGAGGCGGACGATCTTGCGCGCCGAGGTCGCACTCTCGGCGTCGAGCACCGCGAAGTAGACGCCTGCCGGACAGGTCCGGCCCTGATCGTCCTCCCCGGCCCACGACACTTCGTGCTCCCCTTCGGGCTGGACTCCCGAGTGGATCACGCGCACGCGGCGCCCGAGCGCGTCGAGCATCACCACGCGTGCCGGACCCGCGTGCGCAAGCCGGTAACCGAACCGTACCGTGCCCCGGGAAGGCTGGGCGGAGAGCACGCGCAAACCCGGCCCCCCCGACTCGGCTCCCCAGGGAACGCCGGTCGAAGCGCCTTTCATGATCGTGAAGCTGTCACGAACCGCGCGCTGCATATCGAGGAACCGCGCGTCGAGCCGGTTGCCGTCGATGTCGATCACGAGCGATCCGAGAACGTTCATCGAGCTGATCATCACCGGGTGATCGAGCGACCCGCCTCCGGTCTGGGCGCCCACGCCATTCACCACGTAGACGCAGCCCTCCCGAGGTCCGGTGCCGACCGAAGGCTTGGCGTACGGACCATCGCCATTCCAGCGGCCATTGCCGTCATCGACCTTCATCGCCTGCGTGAGCGTGGACGAGACGCCATAGTGGCCGTTGAGAAGGAACGAGCGCTCGTAGTTGTGGCTGTGGCCGGCCAGCACCACGTCCACGCCCGCGGAGTCGAGGATGGGCACGATGTTGCGCCTCATCTCCCCCATGTGCCCGGCGCTGTCGAATTCGTTGTCGGAGTCGTGCGATCCCTTCGTATACGGAGGGTGATGCCAGAATGCGATCACCCAGTCGCGCGGCGTGGCCGCGAGATCGGCGCGCAGCCACACGGCCATCGGGCCGCCCACGGCGCGGCTGCTGCCCTCCGAGTCGAGGCAGATGAAATGGATGTTCCCGTAGTCGAACGAGTAGTAGGCCTCGCTCCCCGAGGGCAGCCCGCCCGCCTCGCCCGCGATCGGCAGGGTGAAGATGTCGTAGTAGTCGTTGTTGGCCCCGGAATACAGAGCGTCGTGGTTTCCGCGGGTGGGCCACAGCGCAGTGCTCCGCAGCAAGGCGGGATACAGGTCGAAGACGCCGCTCTGGTACTCGGCGTCCGTGCCGGTGTTGTAGGCGTTGTCACCGAGCATGAGCCACAGATCCGCGGGCCTGGTGGCCGCGGCGTAGGCGGCGAAGGCGTCCCGAACCGAGGCCGCTCCCGAGCCGCCGGTACCGGAGTCGCCAATGACCCACAGGCGCGTCGGCTTCACGGTTCCCGGCGTGGGCGGGGTGACGAAGCTGGTCTGCGCGTCGCCTCCCGAAAGGACCTCGGTCCCGGTGCCCACCGAATAGTAGTAGCGGGTATCGGCGGCGAGACCGATCAGGTGGACGACGTGCTCGGTGGTCGCGATCGGGTCGTACACCGTGAGGTCGAGATTCGCGAGACTCGTCCCGTATCGAACCTGGCCGTCGGTGGCGACGTCGGTGCGCCACCGAATCGTGATCCGGCTCGGCGACGCGTTGCCGATGTACGGCCCCCGGCTCACGACCGCGGCGATGCGCGCGGGCTGCGCCTGGCCGCCTGGGATGGCCTGGGCCTGCGGCGCTTCGCCCTGCGGCGCGGCGAGAGCCACCGCCGCCTGGGTCCCTTGGCGCCGATCCCGAAGCGCGGCCCGGGCCGCGGCCGACGTCCAGCGCGCGGCATCCGTGTCTCCCTGGCGCGCCAGCAGCTCCGCACGACGCGAAAGCCATGCGCCCGGCCGCCGCAGGCTTGCGGACATCCGGTCGAGCCGGGCGAGCGCCTTGTCCGGGTGGCCCGTCGCTTCTTCGATGTCCACCGCGGCGAGCTCGAGGCTCGCGATCCGTCCGAGCCGCTCCATCCCGGCTTCCAGCGTGGCCAGCGCCGGCGCCGCATGATCGAGCCCGGCCTCCATCAATAGGCTCGCCCGGCGCACGTACAGATCAGGCGTCGGCGAGCGGACGCCATGAATGACCCGCGCCAGATCGCGGGCCGCTCCCAGCCTGTCGCCCTGGAGGACGCGGGCGCGTGCCCGGAGCTCGAGGGCGCGAGGGTCTTCGGGGAAGCCCGCCAGATGCCGCTCGATCGCCACCGAGGCTTCGGTGGCGCGGTTGCGCTCCAGCGCCAGCGCCGCGCGACAGAGATCGAGGCTCGGCTCGTGGGGATCGATCGCGGCCGCGCGCTCGAGCTGCGCCTCGGCGGCATCGAGCTCTCCCGCCAGCCGGTGCAGCTCCGCCAGCTCGAGCGCCGACTCGACGTTCGGCTGGGCGGCGGCCTTCGCGGACTTCTCTTCGATGAGATCGTGAACGCCGCGATGGGCCCTCGAGGGCTGCGAGAGGAGGGCGGCGCCAACCACCGCGATCACCAGCAGAGAAAGGCGTCTCATGGGGGTCCGCCTGGAACGGCCACGAGGGAGAGGGAACTCGAAGGGCATCGACAGCCGACCCTATGATCGATGCTCGCGAATCGAACCGCGAGGACATTTTTCGAGCCGGACGCCGATTCGAGGAGCGCCTCCCGCTCACGACGCCTTTCTGGTTGAGCCAGGGTTCAGCCGGGACTAGCCTTCGCGGGCGACGTCCACGCAGGCCCGACTCCAGGAGGGACCATGCCTCGCATGACGCTGTTTGCGCTGCTCCTGCCGGGCCTTCTCCTCGCCACTTCGGCTCACGCGGCACGTGGGGGCGTCCCCGGTCCCGAGGCCCCGCACGCATGGCCTCACCGCACCGAGCTGCACGCGGATCGCCAGATCGAGCTCGATCAAAGGCCGGCGTGGCAGGGGTTCAAGGCGCGCCACGGCGCATGGCGGGCGATGTGGAACGAGCGCGCCGAGACGCCTTCGCTGGCGACCGGGCCGGGAATTCGTCTGGCGGCTCGCCTCGAGGATCGCGAGGGCGTGGATCGCGCGCTGCGCGACTTCATCACCTCCAATCCCGGAATCTTCCGCGCCGCGTCCCGTGACCTGGAGACCGTGCGCGTCCAGCGCGCGGGCTCCGTCTGGTACGCGAGCTACCGGCGACGGGCCGATGGCGTGCCGGTGCTGTTCGAGCGCTGGGAGTTCCGCGTCGGCGGTCCAGCCCGGCTCATGGCCTTCGGCGTCGACGCCAGGCCGCTGGACGCCGGAATGAAGGCGGCGCCGGCGATCGATGCGTCCGGGGCGCGCGATGCGGCGCGCGCCGACCTGAAGCTCGGCCCCGGCGCACGGATCGAAGGCGGCGACAATCTCTACTGGCTTCCCGAGGAAGGCTCGGGCGGCCCGACCTACCGGCTGGTGCGTGAGGTGCGAGCGCGTGCGACGACGCCGCCGGCGAGCTGGATCGTGCTGGTCGACGCGGCCGACGGCGCCGTGCGCTGGCGTCATGATCGCCTGCGCTTCGACATCGCCGGGCAGGTGAACGGACCGGTCCACCTCGGGTTGCCAACTGGCCCCACCCAGCCTCAGCCGTTTCCTCACCAGCGGGTCGGCGTCGGCGGCAACAACGTATTCGCCGACGCTGCGGGGATCTACACTTCACCGGCCACCGGAACGGTGACCGTCGAGTCCGCGCTCGAGGGATTGTTCTGCGACGTGTACCGCTCGGACGACGCGGACGCGGTTTTCTCCACGACGGCAACCGAACCGGGACTCGCGCACATCCCCTGGAGCGACGCCAACTCGCATCAGGGCGAGCGCGACGCCTACTTCCACATCAACCTGGTCCATGACCACCTGAAGTCGATCGACCCTGGGTTCACCGGCAACGACTATCCGATGCCGTGCGTGGTCAACATCCCGGATTACTGCAACGCGTTCTGGGACGGCTTCTCGGTCAACTTCTACGGGGAGGGCGGAGGCTGCCCCAATATCGCCACGATGCCGGACGTCGTCTACCACGAGTACGGACACGGCGTGAACGACAACCTCTACGTCCAGGCCGGCTCTCCGTTCGGCATGTTCAATGGCGCCCTCCACGAGGGTCTGGCGGACGTGACGGCCGCCTTCGTCCAGGACAACCCGATCTTCGGCAAAGGCTTCTTTGGTCCTGGCACCGCGCTGCGGTCCGCCGAGAACAGCGCCCGGTGGCCCGAGGACGCCTCCAGTGATCCGCACATCACTGGCCTGATCGTCGCTGGAGCGATGTGGGACCTGCGCGAGTCGATCGGGCTCACGCTCGCGGACCGGCTTGGACACTTCGCCAAGTACGGCGTCCCCGACGATGCCAACGACGGAATGGCGATGGGCCGGTACTTCACCGAGGTCCTCATCGCCGACGACAACGACGGGGATCTCGCCAACGGGACGCCGCATTTCGACCAGATCGCCACCGCTTTCGGCGCCCATGGCATCGGCACCGGCGTGTTCATCTCGATGGCGCATGTGCCGCTCGTGGATCAACCCACCCCGAGCCCTTATTCGATCCAGTGCCAGATCGCCTATTCGGGACCGTTCGGCGGTCTCGATCCCGCGAGCCCGTGCATTCGATACTCGGTGAACGACAGCCCGATCGGGACGACTCCGCTGACGTCCATCGGCGGCAGCGACTACGTCGGAGCCATTCCGGCGCCTGCGCGCTCGATCGTGCGTTACTACCTCAGTGTCTCGGATCAGCATGGAGACTCGCGCACGCTCCCACGCAACGCGGAGCAGCCGATCGCCTTCCTGGCCGGTCCGACGATCACCCACATGCTGCACGATCATGAGGCGAATGCCGGCTGGATCCCGGGAGACCCTCAGGACGACGCCGTCAGCGGCCGCTGGCAGTGGGTGGCGCCGATCGGCAGCACGCTCGGGGACCAGCAGGTCCAGACCGACGCCGATCACACGCCGACCGGGATCCTCTGCTACGTGACCCAGAATCCGATCATGGACTTCTCGCCCGGCGCGCATGACGTGGACAACGGCCGCACCACCCTCTTTACGAGCACGTTCGACGCTTTGGCCGCAGGCCCCGACGCGCTGATCGAGTACTACCGCTGGTACACGAACAACCTCGGAGCCGCGCCAGGCAGCGATCTGTGGCGGGTCGACATCTCGAACGATGGGGGACTTTCCTATGTTCCGGTGGAGAGCACTCCCCTCAGCGACAACTCGTGGAGGCGGGTCGTCTTCTATGTGAAGGACTTCCTTCCGCCGACCGGCCTGATGCGCCTGCGCTTCATCGCCGAGGACCTCCTGGACCCGTCTTTGGTCGAAGCGGCGGTCGACGATCTGCGTCTGCTGAGCTTCACCAACGGGACCACCGCGGTGAGCGAGACGTCCGGCCCGGCCCTGTCGTTCTCGCGTCCCTCCCCCAATCCGTCCCGCGAAAGGACCCGCTTCCGCTTCCAGCTCCCGATCCAGGAGGCGGCGAGCCTGGCGATCTACGATCTCTCCGGCCGGCGCGTTCGCCAGCTGGCTGCCGGTCTCATGGCGGCGGGTCCGCACGAGTCGACGTGGGACGGCAAGGACGAGAACGGAGCGGCGGTGGCGAGCGGCCTCTACTTCGCGCGGCTCGATACGCCCGCGGGCACGTTGACCCAGCGCGTCGTGCGATCCCGCTGAGCTAGAAGCGCCAGACCAGCGCCAGGGCCGGCTGACCCGACGAGCCGAGCGTCGGCGTCAGCGTGGGGCCGCCGGCGGCCAGGCCTTCGTTCCTCCGCCGCTCTTGATTGCGGTTCACCACGGTGTTGGCCACCAGAGAACCGAGCGCCGCGCCGAGGATGACGTCGGAGGCCCAGTGGGCGTCGGTGCTGAAGCGCTGGAGGGCCACCGCCGTGGCGATCCCGTAGCTGGTCACGCCGACCGCCACCTGCACGGCCCCGGGCATGCCTTCGGTGTGCCGGGTGAAGATGGTGGCGATCTCGAAGACCACCGAGGTGTGGCCTGAAGGCATCGAGGTTCCACTGACGAAGAACACGGACCGGCCTGCCTCGAAGGGATGGTCACGGCCGATGACGAACTTGGCAAGGTTCCTGATGCCTCCCGCGATCAAGTGCGATTCGATCACGTCGAGACACACGCTCTGGAGCGGATCGATGTCGAGCGCGGTGCCGACCACCGCACCCCCGACCCAGTAGGGCCAGGTTCGCCCCATGAGTCCCACATCACCGAATTGGTTCCCGACGTCGAGCACGGCGTCGAAGGCGGGGTCGCCGTAACTACGCAACGTGGCCCGTCGGATCTCGTTGTCGTAGCTGTAGACGATCACCGTGGCGCCCACCACGCCCGCGGTGATGAGGGCGTCCTTGGCCGACATCCGAAGTGGCGAGGTCGCGACGAATGCGAGATCGGTGGCGAAGGCGTGGACCATATGCGTAGCCCGCCTCAGCACGCCACGTCGCTTGGGCACGGGCGCCGGCTTCGACGTGGAGTCGATGGCCGCGGGAACGGAGGTCGTAGTCGTGGAGTCGGCGACCATCGGGACCGCGATCGTATCGGCGGCCGCCATCGCGGCGCCACGATCGTTCAGGTGCGCATGGGGCACGCCCGAGCTCTCGAGGAAGAGCAGGAAGAGCGCCGGTCCGGCACCGGTCATTCCTTCAGGGGAGAGTGCCCGTCCTCCGACGGTGCGTAGTACGGGTTGGCCCCGACCGCATGATCCGTCACGTCCACGATCTCCCTGATCCCGGGGACCATCTCCTTGAGGCGCACCTCGATCCCCTCCCGTAAGGTCACCGATGCCATCCCGCAGCCCTGACAGCCCCCATGGAGCTCGATGTAGGCGACGCCGTCCTTCACCTCGTGAAGCACGACGAAGCCTCCGTGGGCGGCCACCGCCGGATTGATGTCGTCATCGAGCACGCGCTGGACCGCCTGGGCGAGCGGGTCGGCCCACGGCGAGTTGGGATTGTCGATCTTGAACCCGCTCTCCTGGAGCGTCTCGACGAAGTCGATCGTCACCCCATCGACCTTCGGTGCGGTGTCTCCGTCGACCAGGACCTGGAAGCCGCCGGCATCGAACGCTGTGTCTGCCGCGGTCCTGTCGCCAAGTGGCGTGAATCCCAGACGATAGCGATAACCGCCGGGTCCTCGGCCATCGATCGAAAACCGCAGCGCCAGGTCCTTCCTGGGGTCCTTGGCCATGAGGCCGACGATCTTGTGGCGGGCGACATCGGTGAACGTGATCACGGATCGAGGATAGCGGGCGGCGGGGAGAGCGTGCAACGGGCCTGGTCTTGGCCTCTAGGGGGCGCCGGCGAGTGGGACCACCGCGCGCGCCAAACGAGAGGCTGCGAACGCGGGATCACTATCCGCGAGAAGATATTCCTCTCCGACGCCCCCTCGACATGCGGGTCGGTCATTTCCCGCACGTTCGTCCCGTGGGCGGCAGGCCCGCGAGACATAGCTCACACTGCGGGGTCGCTGCGCCACCTAGGGGAAGGCGGACACCCGGTCAGACTCCGTGCGAGCCATGAGAAGCATGAACCCGAGTCAGGGAAGCGTCAATCGCGAAACGCACGAGCGCGGAACGGAAGTTTGAAACGGTCACGAAAGCCCCAGAATTACGCGTTTCCTGGCGCGATGGATCGGCCATTTCGCCGGGGTTGCGTGGACCTCTTTCCTCCTCCAACATGCGCGCACGAGACAGGGAGGGTTTTCGATGGAAGAGCGGCCGCCCGATCCAGCCGATCCATACCGACCTCGGGACTTCCAACCTCCTCCATCGCCTCCACCTCCTCCCGCCACCCCATCCTGGGAGGTTCCCTACGGCGGGGGTCCGCCTCCCCCGGAAGCGGGACCCGAACCGATTCCCTGGGAGCAGCCGGGTCTCGGCTTCTTCGCCGGTTTCTACGAGACGCTCCGGCTGCTCGCCACCAAGCCGCGGCGCGCGTACGAGCGAGTGACGGCGACCCGTGCCTGGATGCGACCGCTCGGGTTCGCGCTCCTGGTGGGCTGGCCCGGCATCCTGGCCGGGACGTTCTGGGAGATCACGTTTCAGAGCCAGATGGAGCAGTGGCTGCCCTGGCTCAAGGACCAGGGCTTCGAGCGCACGCCTCCGATCGTGGCGATCGGGATCGCGCTCGCCGCGCCTCTGTGGTTCCCGGGGTTCCTGCTCGTCGCCGCCGCCTTCCAGCACTTGTTCCTGTGGATGGTCGGTGGAGCGAAGAGCGGCTTCGTCCAGACCTTCCGTGTGATGTGCTATGCGCAGATCTCCGCGCTCGGCGGTTTTCTGCCGATGTGCGGCAGCCTGCTGGCCGCCGTGTGGCACATCGTGCTCCAGGTCATCGGCCTCTCGGCCGTCCACAAGATCGGCGTTGGCCGCGCGCTGCTGGCGCTGCTGTTGCCGCTGCTGCTCTGCTGCGGATGCATCGCGATCCTGTTCTCGATGTTCGGAGCGGCGTGGCTCGCCGAGCTGAAGGGGTCGCCATGACCTGGCGGCGAGCACGATCGGACGATCTGCCGCTCGCCTTGCTGTGGCTGGCTTCGGCGGTGGTGGCGATGGCGCTCATGCCATGGCTGCCGATCGCCGCTCGGATCCTCCCCTCCTGCGCGCTTCACTCGATGACCGGCATCCCCTGCTTCGCCTGCGGATCGAGCCGAGCCGCGCTTGCGCTCACGCAAGGCGACTGGCCTCAGGCGCTCGCGCTCAATCCGCTCGCGTCACTGGCCATGCTGGCTGGATGTCTCGGCGGTCTCGTGGCGCCGGCCTGGGTTGCGCTGCGCGCGCCTTTGCCGGGCCTCGATGACGCGGCGTCGCGGCGCCTGCGAATCGTGGCATGGTGCGCGGTCCTGGCGCAGTGGGCGTATCTGATTCTCACCCGGCGCTGATCACTCCTCCACCAGCATGATCTGGGCGCCGTAGAGCGGGTACGCGATCTCGTAGGTGATCCTTCGGAAGGGCGCGCGCCCCGCGGCCTCGAGTTTCCAGCCCAGCGGGGCCGTCACGTGCTGCAGAACCTTCGCGTAGTTGGGGACTGGAGAAGCGCGCAAGGCCTCGGCGGTGGCCGATGAGCGCACGACCCGGGCGTTGAGCGAGAGCCGATCGTAGTCGCGCTCGGGATCCGGCAAGGCGACCAGCCCACGGCCCGCCGTGTCGAACGCGCGAAGCCCGAATTCGCTGTCCGGCCACACTTCGGGGTGCATGAGCAGCGTGAGGTCGAGGCGCTTGATGGGATAGGTGAGCACATCCCCGACCGCCCACTCGCGCTTCTCCGCCTTGGGACCGGCCCGCGAGGCGATGCTCTCGTGAAACTCGGATAGGAACACCTCCGCCGCCGAGTCTCGCCGCACCGAGCCGGTCGAGATCTCGTAGAAGGTGTAGTCCTTGTCCTTCTCGGTGGACGTCGAGATGGATACGCCCGCCGGGCGGCAGAACTCGCGGAGCAGCCGGGCGCCACCCTTGGGCTCGGCCCCACGGTGGCTCGCGCCCAGGCGGATCCGCGCCGTGGGCCGCAGCCGGTGGATGCCAATGAACGCGGCGAGGAACAGCACGTCCACACGCTTGGGATTCCGCCGGCCCGGATGAACGACCCAGGTGTAGCTCTCGAGATCGATCGAGGTGCCTTTGATCATCGCCATGCCGCGGTAGACCGCCTGGCGCGCCCCGTCTTCGTGGCGGCGGCGCGCCTCCGGCAAGGCGTCGGCGATCACCGCGTCGAGCCGGGTGCGCATCCCGAAGCTCCGTTGCAGCTCGTGATCGAAGGCGAGCAGGGCGCGCTCCGCCCGCTGCGCCGCGCGCGCCGAGGCGCCGCGGCCACGCGCCGCGGCGATGAACTGCCGGAGCGGCACCACGCCGGGGAACAGGCTCAGGGCGACCAGCGAGTCGCTGGTCCGCAGAGCGGACATCAGCCGGCTCGCGAACGTCTTGTCGACCCCGGCGATGCGCGCGACCTCGATCGGCCCAAGGCCCGCGAACGGGGAGGAATCGATCACCGCGCGCAAAGCGATCGCGAGCTCGTCGGAAAGGCGGACCATGGCGTCGGTCTCGCGAGCGCGCGGCTTGGGCAATGGCTTGAAGTCCTGTCGGGGAGAGGTGTCGGGTCGTAGGATACCTCGGATCGAAGCCAGCTTACGCCGGAAAGGCGGCCGGCGGCCACCGCGCTCGGCCGCCCGTCGGAACGGCGCGGCAGCCGGCTTCGACGCCACCCCACCCGCCCGGCGTCTGGAGCCGACCGCCCGTTCCCGGCCACGATATCGAGGGGCACGACCCCCTACCCCACTCGAAGGGAGCCCGCATCATGCACGTACGGCGTGCGGTTCCAGGCCCGGTCGCGCAACTCTTGCTTCCTGCAAGATGAGCTTGCTGCGGTAGTTCGCGGGGCTCGTTCGCGTTTCCAGGCAGGCGTTCGAGTCCCGTATGGGAGGCGTCGGACGTCGTGCGAGTGAGCGGAGTTTCCTAGAGCTTCGTTCGGTCGGCGACGATCCGGCGCCTCTTCGATGGTCGATCACGACCCGGAACGGCGAAAGTTCTTACCGGTTCCAGAACCACCTTGGCTCTTACCTTGGCCGCCAACCTCGCGACCACCTCAGGGCCTCCGGGGCAGTTGCGTCGCAACTCCTTACTCTCCCCAGGGAGAGCAGAAAGTTACATCCGCGGGTTCTTCACCTCGTATCTCTTCCTCGGCCTGGTCACAGACCCCGCGGTGTGACGGCCCGACAGATCTCGCTGGCTCCGGGGCCAGTGAGATCCGTCAGTTTCTCAGCGGCGAGAGGCTTCGCACCGCGGCTTCGTAGCAGTCGCTGCAAATGACCGGCGCGTCGTGCCCGCAGGGGAAGCCGAAGTCACGCTCGTGCCGGTCCCTCGCCTCCTGGAAGTCCGCCATCTTCGCCACCACCAGCATCGACTTGTTGCAGCCCTTGCACCGGAGCTGCGCCGTGAACAGCGTTTCCCCAGGCCGCGCCGAGAACGCACAGCGTACGACGACACCGATGGAGGCGGGTCGCGATGCGCTCAACCGCCACCTTCCGCGCGCGAAGTGTCCGCTCTTGTTGTTCACGAAGTGACGTTCATGGTTGTCGCCACCAGGCCGACGCTCAGGCGACGGGCCTGGTGGCGCGGAGACCGACCGCTATCGCACGAACGCCGCGCGCCGCGACAGGCTCATGCCGTCCTGCGTGAGGCGAATCATGTAGACCCCCGCACTCAGCCCAGTCTGGGCGAGGTCCACCGTGTGCCATCCCGCTCCGAGGCCATCCACGCGCCGGCTGGAGATCTGCCGTCCGCTGATGTCGTAGAGGGCCAGCGTGGCGGGGTTGGTGCCCTTCAGGCTGAAGCTGACCCGGAGATGTTGCGTCGCCGGGTTCGGCGTCACGCCGCGCAGCGCCAGCACGGCCGGGCGGTTTCCGACGCCCACCGGAGTGGTGATCGTGAATTCTTCACTCACCCCGAGCGCGCCATCCACGATGAATCCCGTCTCGTCCGAGGATTCCACCAACACGATCGCCACCTTGGCTCGATCGCTGGGGGGCGTGTCCGTCAACGTCCAGAGATAGCTTCCGGTATTCGCCAGCCCGCGTTCCACCAGCTCCCAGCTATCGCCGCCATCCAGCGAGTAGAGAACCGCCACGGACTGAACCTGGATGCCGTTTGGCGTCTGCCAGCTGACGGTCGTGGAGCCTCCGCTCGGAACGGAGGTCCCGGCAGAAGGCGCGGAGACGACCGCACGGAGCACGCGGATGTAATCGATCCCCATGAAGAATTGGCCGTCCACCGTGCCGGTGACGGTCACCGGAACGGCGTTTCCGTCCGTCAGCGTCAGCTCCACCGCAGCGCGGTTGAACTTCACCATCAGATCGGGCTTGCCGTTCCCGTCGTGGTCTCCAAGTTCGGTGGGAGCATCCGCGTCCACCGGCACCGATCCGTTGAGACGGATCGAGCCGATGTCGATCTGGCTCGCGGCGTAGGGATCGGCGGGCTCGAGATACGCGGTGACCCACAGACCGGAGGACTTGAGGTTGAGCGTGCTGGGCGTGAAAGCGAACGCCAGGTCGACCTGGAGCTCGCCGACTGCGAAGTCGCTGAACGACGTGATGCCCGTCGCCTCCGTGCTCGTGGCGGTGCGGGCGCCGGTCGCCGGTCCCGACCAGTTCGGCGCGTCATATTTCCGTACGATGAAGTTGTCGACGTTCGCACCGGGGTCGATGTCTGCGGAAACGAAGTTGAACACCGCGTCGGCCGTCGTGAATGTGGTTCCAGAGTTCGTCAGCGTCCAGTTGCGGTTGACGCTCCGATTCGGGACGAGATTCGCCGACGCGATCTGGGGGTGGTCACCGCCCGTCGCCTTGCCGATGAGTGCGCCCGCGCCGGTTACGCTCGCGAACGTCACGTCGATCGGCGAATACGCCAGGGCATCGCCGACCTCGAACGTCTGCGCAACCGCATCGCCCGCCGTCACCGGCTTCTGCAGGAAGCCATCCACGTAGCCTGCCGTCCGCGTCACGACGCCATTGGCGACCAGCTTGTTCGCGCCCGTGATGATTCGGCCGTTCGTGAGCGCCGTCGTGCCGCTCACGGTGAGGTCACCGCCCGCGATGGTGAGCGCGTGAGTCGCGTCGTTGTCGTCGTACCACAAGCTGACGAGCGTGCGGCCGGGGGGGATCTCGGAACCGGTGCTGCTCGACGCGGTGGTCCTGAGGTAGGCAATGTGCTCCCCGCCCGTGCCGAGGTTGAACGTCGGGGCGACGTCGAAGGCTCCGGCGGCCGTCGGGGTCGTCGTGTTGCCGATCTGGACCAGGTTCACGGTCGCGCTGCCGTCACCCAGCGTCAGCCGGTCCGAGTTGAGGATGTTGCCGTCAAAGATGATGATCCGTCGCGCCACCAGCGGGGAGACCTGGCTCATGGTCAGGTTCGCCATCTGCGTTTCCCAGCTCGTCAGCACGCCCGTGCTGGTGCCGAAGCCCTGGTAGACGCCGTTGCCGCCCGCCGGGAACCAGACGAACCGGGACCACGGACCGGTCGCGGTCAGCGTTCCGTTGTTCGTGACGGTGCTGCCGCGCTGCAGGTAGGTATTGTTTCCGATGTTGAACGTGCAGCCCGCGTTGATGGTCAGGTCAAGCGCGCTGTTGGCGAAGGAGGTCGGCGGGCGGAACAGGACCGTATGGCCGGCCGAAGCGTTGCTGACGACGACATTGGGCAGCAGCCCCTCGACGTTGAACGTCTTGGCCGCACCCGAGCCGGCGTCGCCGAACTGCAGCACCGTGTTGGAGATACCCAGCGCCGTGTTGCCCTGCTGGTTGCGATAGTCACGAGCCGGCACGCCGCTGCTGCTGTTGCGGATGATGACGGTGCCGCCGCTCATGTCGACGTCGGGGCCAAGACCTTGCCCGAGGTCGAAGCTCGCGAGCGTGGCCGAATTGTTGCTGATCGTGCAGACGGTGATGACTCCGCCGGTCTGCGTGTAGGCGAGGTTGTTCGTTGGGGCGCCGACACCGAAGCGTCCGGTCACGTTGATGGCGCCGCCCTCGACGGTGACGACGGCGTTGTTGCCGAAGGCGATCGAGTTGTTGGCCGCGGTACCCACGTTGAGTGTGCCCTGCGAGATCCGCAGCAACCCGTTCACGGTTCCATTACCGGCTTGTCCGCTCACGATGTAGTTCGGGTTGTTGAGCCAGAATCCGCCGGTGGCAGGAATGAAGAGGCCGCCGCTGGAGGTCCTGCCCGCCATGGGAAAGGTTCCGGAGATCTTGAGCGTGCCGTTCGTGATCGTCAGGAACGCCATCGGGGCTCCGTCCACGACGGTGCCCTGTACGGAAAGCACCGACGTGGCAATCTCCAGGATGTTCGCGTTGGACGTGCCCTTGTTGATGGTGAGTGTGCGGAGATCCGTCGTAGGGCCCGTGCCACTGAACGTCCTGCTCGCCGCACCCGTGAAGGTGAGGCGCGCGCCGGAGGTGTTCGACGAGGTGCTCAGGTCGAGCGTGCCGTCGTTCGTCAGGTTGCCGCCGACAATCAAGTTGTGACCGGTCTGAACGCCCACCGGGTTCGTCTGCAGGATCCCGCCGGGCGAGATCGAGAGGTTGGTGGTCACGGTCAGCGACCGCACCGTGGCGTCGTACTCGAGCAATCCCTCGACCCTCAGAGAGCCGATGGTGATCGGGGTCGTGTTGATGGTCACCGTGGTGCCAACCCCGATGACGACGTCATCGGTCGCCACCGGAACTCCGGTGTCCCACGTGGCGGGGTTGTTCCACCCGCCGTTCGCGACGCTCGTCACGGTCGCGGCGAACGCATTCGCCGAAAGCGCGCACAAGCTCGCGAGCACGAGTGCTGAGCCAAATCGCTTGAGACGCGGCATCGTCTTCATCGCATTGCTCCGGGTGGCGAGGTGGAATTATCTGCTGGATGAACATGCGACGGGTGCGTCAGGAACCAGATCATCTCGATCAACGTTATGGGATAGGTCATGGTCAGTCGCCAGCCTCTGAAGGGCGTCAGGCCGTGGCCGGTGCGCTCGAGCACATGGCGCACCACGGCGGAGTGATTCACAACGCCCGGAATCTCGTACTTCTGCGGCCCCAGTGGGTGATGCTCGATCGAGCGTGCGAGGTCTACCTCGGAGTAGTGGCGACGGCCGTCCTCGCCGGGAGTCCGCATGGAAGGGCGCGGTCCCGGGAGCACGAACGAGACCTGTGACGCCGCATCCGGGTAGAGCGACTCGGCGATGTACACATCGCGCACCACCTGTCGGCAGGGCGTGTGCAGCACGTAACCGCGCAGGGAGTGGACACGGGACTCGGGCTCGACCGGCCAGCCGTTGCGGATGATCATCGTCGATGTCAGCTGGGACGGCGCGTGGATCGCCGGGTCCCCGGCGAGCACCAGCGCCGTCATGTCGCCCTCCTGCATGACGTCGAGCCTCGGCAGAGGCTGCGTGCTGAAAGCCGGCAGCAGGAAGCCGGCCGGATTGGCGGGCCCGCGGTGGCCATCGAGCGTCTCGAAGCTGATCGCGTTCTCGGTCATGGCATCGTCGGGATCGCCCCAGATGGACAACAGCACCAGCGGCGTGCTCGGGCGCAGGCGACGGAGTCCGATCCGGCGCTGGATCTCGATGCCGTCCACGCGGCGCCCATCGGACGAAGGCACCAGGAACAGCGTCGTGCTCAGCACGTCGCAAAAGTGGCCGAGCAGGAACGACATGGACTTGAACGACGCCTGCTTGGCGATGTGCTCGCGCTTGCGGAGCGCCACGTTCGAGGTGTCGGAGATCTGGGCATCGATCGAAGTGCGGCCGCCGGGCACGGTGTCGAGCAGCTGCTCGAAGCGCTCGGTAGCACCCAGAAGATTCGAGATCGAGGCGGGGTCCGCATAACGGCTGGCGAGGTCGGCGAAGATGCGCAAGCCCCCCGGCGACGGGACGAGGTGCATGAGATCGAGATCGGATGAAGACGTCACCGCGCGCACCAGACGGCTGGCCAGGCTCTTGTCGAGTCCGATCGCGCGGGAAATGCGAGTCGGCCGCGGACTGACCCCTGCCACCGCCTCCAGCACGGGAGCGATGGTCCGGCGCAGTTCGCCGGCCAGCGCCTCGATCTGCCTGAGATCGGTGCGGGCCCTCTCTGCCGGCAGGATCATCGCCATGATTCAGTGCATCCGTACGATGCGCCGCAGGGCCGAGCCCTGCGGTGTGATGAGCCGCGCGAAGTAGAGACCCGCGCCGACCGGCCGTCCGCTCTCCTCGCGACCATCCCAGGAGACCGAACGCCGGCCCGCCGGAAGTTCGGAGTGAAGCAGCGTGGCGACACGCCGCCCGGAGGCGTCGTACACCGAGAGATCCACCGGGCCCGCGGACTCCAGCGCGAAGTCGAGCCGGATCGATGACGTCGAGGGATTCGGGCGCGGCGGTGACAGCTCGAGGCGCGCGTGCAACCGCGGCTCCGGGACCGAAACGGTCGGAGGCACGGTGATCCGGAACGCACGGCGCGTGTAAGGCGGCGTGAGCATCTGGCCGTGGCCGAAGATCTGGGTGCCGTCGGGAGTCATTGCGCCCAGGCTCTGGATCGTGAAGTTCGGATCGACGAGGACGCCGTTGTCCGCCAGCCACGTGTTGATGTCCTGGACGCCGGTGGCTTCGGTCCAGATGAACCCGGTCGTGTTGAACGGGGATCCGTCGAACGTGCAGTACCCGACGATGACCTTGCCGTTGTTGCTGACGG
This sequence comes from Candidatus Eisenbacteria bacterium, assembly GCA_035712145.1. Taxonomy (NCBI): domain Bacteria; phylum Candidatus Eiseniibacteriota; species Candidatus Eiseniibacteriota bacterium. The sequence goes on from DASTBI010000005.1 coordinate 19,785, forward strand.
CGTACGGGACGTTGAGCCCAGTCGTCTCGGTGCCGTCCACCCAGCCCAGGAACTCAACGTCGCCGAAGGTCCCGCTCACGCGCGTCCACTTCGCCACGCCGCGCGGACTGTCGACGGCGCTGCGGGCGAAGCCGGTGATGATGTCGCCGGTCTGGTTCGCGGCCCGGACCTCACCGATCCCCTCGTTGGTGAGCGGATCGTAGTTGGTCAGAAGCTGGAGAGAGCCGTTCGCCCACACCGCGGGCCGCCACGGCCCCTGGGGTGTCTCGACCCAGCCGCCGATGACCGACCCATCGTAGTTGACGGCGTTCGCGCGGCTCGCCTGACCGGTCGTGGTTCCGCCCAGGTCGACGACGCCTGTGGCCTGGGTCCACTTGGACGCGTGGGCGCGATTGCCCTGGCCGGGGCGATTGAAGAGACCGACGACGGTGTTGCCGTCCCCCGAGAGGCCCCAGACGCTCCCGTAGGAACCATCCTGGGTGCCTCCGTCCGCAGGCGGGGGCGGCATGAGCTCCTGCCAGCCTGAGCCGAACGTCCAGAGCCCGTGCGTGGTGTACGTGCCGTCGAGGCTCCCGATGCCAAAGGCAATCCGGGTGCCGTCCGCGGAGATGTCGGGGACTCCAGCGCCGCCGACCAGCATCGGGCGCCCGAGCGACACCAGGCCGGTGGCCTGCGTCCAGCGAAAGGCGGTCGTGTTGCCAGACGTCTGTGTGTTGCCCGTCACCACCGATCCATCCGCCGAAACAGCGTGCAGAGTGCCGTCGTCGAAGATGAACTCGAACGTCACCGCGGCGCGAGCCGCTGACGGCAGAATCGCGACGCAAACGGCAAGGACTGCGACAGCCTTCTTCATCTCTTTCTCTCCCTGAAATGGCGAATGGAGCTCGGCTCGATGAGGCACCGGGGGACGGCGTGCCCCACGAGCGTTACGGCCCCGGAACTTCTCCTCGCAGGCCGGTCGCCGCCGTCGCCGTCGGTCGATGGACGTCGCCCTCGATCTTGATGGTGTAGTCGGGGCGCTTGATCGGGTCGAGCGGGTAGGTCCAGGTCCCCGGCGGGAAGGGCGGCGGGCACGCGACGATGGCGACCGTCGGATCGCCAATGACCGGGCCAGCCGTGTGGAAGTGGACGGTGTAGGGGAAGATGCCGAGATTGTGCACCGGGGTGAGCGACACCCAGTAGTCACCGGCCGGAAGCTCGATGTCCAATCCGCCGGCAGTCACTCGGACGGCCGTGCTCGGCCCCTTCGTCTCGAGGACGGCCGTGATGGGCACCAGCAGGCTCGGCAGCTCGAGCGAATCGCCGGGCGTGGTGGGCAGAGGGCCGGTCTTGGGGTAGATCCAGAGTCGCCCTTGGGTCGCGGTCTCGACGTTGCCGCGCTTCTCGTAGATCCGGACGGTCGTGATGCGCACCGGGTTGTCGAAGTGCACGTCGGACGCGGTGTGGGCCTTGGTGTTCCCGCTGATCTGGTTGCAAGAGTTGGACGAGAGGTTCACGGAACCGTCGTCCTCGCCGACTGGGCCGGGCTGGTCCCAGTTGGATTGATCCCAGAGCACCTCTGCGCCGGCTGCCGATGCCAGCGAAAGAAGCAGAGCCGATGCGGCGGCGATGAGTCTCGAGTGTCGGAGGAGCACAGGACGCCTCGTGAGCGGTGGTGCAGTATCGGCGGCGCCGACGCTCGGCGCCCAACGCCCGGGACCATACGAGGGCTGGACATTCTGCACAAGAGAAATCTGAGAGACGTCTCAAACCCAATCAAGTTTTTGTAACCATTTATGTAACAACGACTAAGTCGTTCATTATTCTCTGGGATAAAAACCGTTGAAACCTCTCTGGCCAGCCGCTAGCGTCCCTCGGTGCCCTTGCCCATCGATGGCCACACAAGGCCGCCGTCATGGGTCCGGTTGAGCCCTCACATCCTCCGAAAGCGAGTGCCGTGTCCCTTTCGTTCTGTCGGCGCGCCAAGTCCATCCTTCTACTGCTTCTCGTCCTGTCTCCGTCGGCCCGCGACGCTCACGCGCGGATCCGAGAGTCTGACAAGAGCCCAGCCACGATGCTTGCTCCCGCACCCGTCCTGCCCGTGGCGGGTGTTCGCCTCGACGAGGGTGCCGCGCGATTCGAGGTGTCACCCGGCGCCGGCGTGACGGACCTGCGGATCGTCGTCGCGCGTTTCCCGTTCGATCCGTCGGGATGGTCGTCGGTACCGAGCGGCCTCGCCTGGACCGTCGTGCCTTACGGTGCCCGTCCCGTCCCGCTGGAGGCATTGGCGCTCGTCGATCGCACCGATACCAAACTGTGGTGGGCGGTCGTGTGGAAGGACCTGCGCACCGGCGGGATGCGCGCCAGCGAGGTCCGAGAGTTCACCGCCGTGCCCCGCTTCGCCAATCGTGTCGGGCCTGACGGGGCCTTGCGCCCAAGCTCGACGGGGCATCTTCCCCAGCGCCTGACAACCAGCGTCGGAGAGGCCCGAGCGCCAATTGAGCTCGCCTCTGGGTATTCACTCGTGCCAGGCGGTCCACCCCCCATGATTCCCGCCAAGCTCAAGCGGGCGGAAGCCACGACCGGTGGCGCTCGTGCGAGTCGCGCGTATCTCGTTCAGTTCGCGGACGACTCACCGGATGCCGCCCGCAAACGGATCGTTGACGCGGGGGCCGAGGTCATCAGCCCAATGTCGGGTGGCGGTTTTCTCGTTCGCATGCGCGCGGACGCCTTGGAACGGTTGCAGAAAGCGAGCGCGGAACCCTGGATCGCTCCCTACGAGCCTGCATACAAGCTGAGCCCCGTTCTCGACCTGTCCGCCAGCGGACGTATCGATGTGACGGCGCTGCTATTCATGGACGGTGACGGCGATGCGACGGTCGCCGCGCTGCGTGCGCTGGGCGCCACCCATCTCGCGCCGCACAAAGGCAGTCTGAACCACCTGGTGCGCTTCGAGCTCGACCCATCGCGGCTCGCCGATGCCGCCGCGATCGCCGACGTTCAATGGATCGAGCCCTCCCCCGTCTACTCGTTCAAGAACGACAAGGCGCAGTGGGTGGTGCAGTCCGGAGTCCAGAACTCCCGCCCTGTCACCGACCGCGGCATCCGCGGGCAGGGGCAAGTGGTGATGGTCACCGACAGCGGACTCCGCACCAACCACGAGATGTTCGACGACTCGACGCAGGCGATCATGACTTGGGGTGATTACCCGAGCCACCGCAAGATCATCGCGTACCGGCCGGGCTCCAGCTCGCCCGTGATCACGTTCGGCGACGACGTCAGCTTCGACTACCACGGAACCCACACGTCCGGGACGGTTGCGGGCAACCCGGATCCCACTTCGGCCGCTCCGTGGTCCGGTATCGCCAAGGACGCCAAGCTGTATTTCATGGATGTCGCAGGAACCGATGGCGTCGGGCTGCGAATCCCGGCCGATCTCAACGACCTCTTCCAGCCGTCGTACACCGGCAACACCGGCGGCGCGGCCCGAATCTCATCCAACTCGTGGGGTTCCAGCCTGCTGGGCCGCTACACGCTCGCTTCCATGCAGACCGATCAGTTCGCCTGGAGCCACCCCGACTACCTGATTGCCTTCGCGAGCGGGAACATCGGTGTATTCGCCTCGGTGGCCTCTCCTGGAACGGCCAAGAACTGCTTGACCGTCGGCGCCACGGGCAACGGCACGATGCAGAACCAGCTCGCTTCGTTTTCCAGCCGCGGACCCACTAGGGACGGCCGCCGCAAGCCCACCGTGATGGCGCCCGGCGACTTGGTCACCTCGGCGTACGCCTCGACCCGGTACACGTACGCCACGTACTCGGGAACCTCCATGGCCACGCCGGCGGTCGCGGGGGCGCTGGCGCTGGTGCGTCAGTATCTGACGGAGGGATGGTATCCGACCGGGGCGCCGGTCCCGGCCAACGCATTCGTCCCATCGGCTGCGCTGCTGCGGGCGGTTGCCGTGACCTCCGGTCGCGACGACGTCGCTCCCTTCCACGTTCCCGACAACACGATCGGCTATGGCCGTCTCACTCTCGACGACGTGCTCTATTTCCCCGGAGACGCGAGCCGCACGCTGCTGGTCGACACCCGTGACGGCGTGCCGCACCAGCAGTTCGTCGAGTACCAGGTCAACGTCACGGATCCCACCCAGCCCCTCAAGATCGCGCTGTGCTGGACGGACTTTCCCGGCAACCCGGCCTCCGCCGTGCAGATCGTGAACGACCTGGATCTGATCGTGACGCACGGCGGCACGACTTACCGTGGCAACTATCTGCTCAACTATGTCTCGGCTCCTGGCGGAACACGGGATTCGCTGAACGTCGAGGAGCTCGTGCGGCTCGCGACACCCGGCGCGGGTCTCTGGACGATCCGTGTCGAGGGTCGCCGCATCGTCCAGGGCCCTCAA
>DASTBI010000006.1 GCA_035712145.1 Candidatus Eisenbacteria bacterium
GCACGGCGGCCGCCGCCGGCAGATCCCAGCCACTCGCGAACACCGAGAGCGAGCAGAACGCGCGCCGAGCTGCCGGTCCCAGAGCGTCGACGCTCCACTCCAGCGTGGCGCGCAATGTGGCGTGACGCCGCGACGCCGGCAGGCTCTGGCTGCGCAGCAGGAGCAATAGCCGGTCGAGGCGGGCTGCGATCTCGTTCACGGTCAGCACCTTGATGCGCGCCGCCGCCAACTCGATGGCGAGCGGCAGTCCGTCCGTCGCGCGGCAGATCTCCTTGACCGCAGGAGCGGTCGATGCCGAGAGCTCGAACGTAGCCGACACGTTTCGCGCCCGGTCCACGAACAAGGCGACCGAGGCATGGCGCAAGAGCGATGTCGGATCGGCGCCCTCGGTGGCCAATGGCTTGGACAGCGGCGGCAGCGGATAGACCTGCTCTCCCTGCAAGTCCAGCGGCTCGCGGCTCACCGCCAGGATCGAAAGCGATGCGCAGGCGGCGCGCAGCTCCTCCACCATGGCCCGGCAGGCATCGATCAAGTGCTCGCAATTGTCGAGCACCAGCAGCGTGCGCTGATCCCTCAGGTGCTCGACCAGCGCGCTCGTCAGCGAGGCGTCCGAATGCTCGCGAATGCCCAGTGCTCGAGCGACGGCCAGAGGCACACGGGCAGGATCCGAGAGCGGCGTCAGATCCACGAGCCAGACACCGGCAGGGTGGCGGTCGAGCGCGCGCTGGGCGAGACGCAGCGCGAACCGAGTCTTGCCGCCGCCGCCCGGCCCGGTGACGGTCAGGAGACGCCCCTCACCCAGCAGCACCTCGCAATGGGCGAGGTCCGTCTCGCGGCCGACGAAGCGATTCAGCTCTGCCGGAAGGTTGTGGAACGATGGGCTGCGACGGAATACGACCGTATCGTCGCCCGTCGGGGGCGGGCTCGTGTCCATGAAAGAAGCCTAGCCACCCGAGCCCTGGATGTTCAATCGCCGCGTGCTATTCCGCCACCACCACGCCAGTTGTGCCGCCGTAGCCGTCGACGCTGGTCGGTGCGCCGGGGGGCGGCATCCATGCGCCGCCGTCGATCCGGAGGTTCACCTGATGGACGCCGGGCTCGAGGATCATGATGGCCGACCAGCGATCGCCGCCCTGGTGCTGAAGCTGGATCGGCTCCCAGCGGGTGAAGTCGCCGGTCATTTCCACCATGCGCGCCCCCGGGGCGCGCACGTCGAAGCTCCACGAATCCCGGCTGACGCGGCGCACGTGCCACTTGGTGGCGGTGGCGCGCGCCACGAGCGGCGTCTCGAGCACGGTGGAGCGCCAGTGGGATAGACGGACGCCGCAGGTGGCGCGCGGCGTCTCGGCCGGCTCGATGAGGTAGAGCTCCGGATCGCGGCTCCCGAACGTCGCGAAGGCCGCGAGGTTCGGGGCCACCGCATAAGCCGCGGTGGCCTGCGCCCAACGGCGCGGCCCTCGCGTAAGGCTCAGCGTCACGCCGGCCACCGATTCGAGCTCGAGCCGGCTGGATTGCCAGTGAGCGGAGACGCGCGTGGTGGTGAGCGCGACGCGCAGGAGCTGGTTGCGAGCGCCCGGTCCCGTGGCTTCGTCGCTCACCCCTACGCCAGGCCCCGAGCCCTTGACCGAATCGCGCGGCGGTGGCTGCGCCGGATCGGGCAGAAGCCCCGAGCGCTGCTCGAGGTCGAGTGAGACCGTGAGACCTCGATGACGCGTCCACGTGCCGAAGCCGATCAGCGGCCGATCGCCGAGCTGACCGGTGAGGCCGAAGGCCTGCTCGGTGGCGAGTCCCATCCACGCGCCGGCCGTGCGCGTGGCGAAGTGGAGGCGCGCCTCGGCCCGCGCCAGACCGCGATCCGACCATCCCGGACCAACACGATGAGCAACCAAAGCCTTGAGCTCGATGGGCAGTCGGCGGATCGGGTCGAGCACGTACCCACCCGACAGCTTCGTGGCGCGAAAGGCCGACACGTCTTTGAAGCCGGAGGCCATCACAGTGCCCACCAAGACAGCGCGCTGCCCATCGAGCGCGAACGTCGGAGCGAGCCGGAAGGAAGCGCCCGGCAGGTCGCTGTCGTAGGACGCCGCGACGCCGGTCGTGGCGCGCCACTGCGCCAGGGCCGGAGAGGCCAGGATCGGGGCGAGCAGCACACAGAATGCGACGCGGCGCTTCATCGCACACCGGTCCGCGGAGGCGGCATGCTCACGCCAAGACCTTGCAGCCGGGACATGGTCGCGGCCGCGGGTGAGACGCCCTTCTTGATGTCGCTCTCGACGCGCGAGCGGAGCCTCAGGAGATCGTCGTCCTTGGCGCCCATGCGCGAAGCGTGGAGCAGCGCGGAGGACGCCGTCTCGACCGGCACGCGGCGCGTCACCAGGTCGGCCAGCACCACGAGCGGCACCAGCAGCGAGCCCTTGGGACGCATCTTCCGCAAACGAGCCAGCGTGTCGGCCGACACTCCGCTCATCAGAGCACCCGCGCCCGCCGAGATCTCGCCGGGGGTGGACTCGACCCCCAGCGCCTCCCGGGCGGCCGAGAGCGCGGCGAAACGCTCGCGCACCGCGGCGATGATGCGCTCGGGCGGTGCTTGCTTGCTCGCTCCTTCGACCGCGGTGAGGAGCAGCGGCTCGTACGGAACGCCCTGCTTCCGCGCGGCCTCGGCGATCCTCCACACTTCGTCGCTGGTCGCCGGGTCGAGCCGATCGAGCAGGCGGCGGTCGACGGTTTGGCCATGCGCGGCCAGCGACACGAGCAGTGCCGAGATCACCGCCAACAACGCGACTGCGCGTCTCACGTCGATTCCTGTCCTCCCACCACGATCACCGAGTTGCGGATGCCGAAGCCATCCTCGGGCGCGAGCGGCGCGGCCGGATCGGCCACCCAGCGGTCGCCGTCGACGATGAAGGCATAGACGTGACGTCCCGGGGAGACCGGGATCGCCGCCGTCCACGCGCCGCCTTCGCCGCGCACCATGGGCGTCGCCGCAGGATCCCACTCGTTGAAGTCGCCGACCACCGTGACCTGCGAGGCCTTGGGTGCGGTGAGGACGAACTGCACCAGCCGCAGCTCGCGGGTGGTGGAGACCTTGGCCACTCCGGGCGGCAGGCCTGGAGCCGCTGCCGGCTTTCCGAATTGACCATGGAGAGTCCAGCCGAGCACCGTTCCGAGGATCAGGCTCGCCGCGATCCTCATGGCCGGGCTCCAGATGATCGCGAATCGCGCCGGCCGGATGCTCACCACCCCGCTCGGCCTCGACTCGCGCCGCAGCCGGTCCATCAGCCGCACCTTGGCCGCGGCGTCGGGAGGTCCGACGCGCGGATAGGCGTCCGCCATCCTGCGGCTCAGCTCGCGGTCGTCATCGTGCTCCATCGGCCCTCTCCTCTCGCTCCAGCATGGGACGCAGCCGGTCGCGCGCCCGCTTCACCCTCATCTTGAGCGCCGACACCGAGGCGCCCGTCATCAGCGCCATCGCTTCGTAGTCGAGCTCTTCGCCGTACTTGAGCAGGAACGCCTCGCGCAGCATGGGATCGAGTCGCTCCAGCGACACCTGCAGCTCGTCGTGCAGCTCCCTCCCGTTCTCCTCGCGGCTCGCTACCCTCTCCAGCACCGTGTCGTCTCGCACCATTCGCTTCTCGTTGCGCCAGCGCCTGCCGGCCAGTCGCCGGCATTCGTTCACCACGATCCGGTACAGCCATCCTCGAAACGCGTCCTGCTCCCGATACCGCGGAAGCCCCCGGTAGGCGTGGACGAAGGCTTCCTGCAGCGCGTCCTCCGCGTCGTCGCGATTGCCCAGCATGCGTCTGGCGAAGCGGGTGCAATCGTCGTAGTAGCGATCCACCAACCGTCCAAAAGCCTCGACCTCTCCCGCGCACGCGCGAGCCACCAGTTCGGCATCGGTCATGCGGTCCTTCGGCACCACGCATGGTCGGTCACGACTACCTCGGCAGCATCACCAGCTTTCGCGTGATCACCCGGTCGGAAAACGCGACACGAGAAAAATACATGCCGATTCCGGCGCGCGAGCCGTCCTCGCGCGCGCCGTTCCAGCGGAACTCTCGACCACCCGGCGCCATCTTTCCCTTGAAGAGGGTGCTGACGCGCCGGCCGTGGAGGTCATAGATCCCCACGTCCACGTCCTCCTCACGCTGACTGATGACCGAAAAGCGCGTGCCTTCGACGAAGGGATTGGGCACGCTCGAGGAGACCTCGCGATCGTCGACGAAGATCTGGAAGAAGGCGTGGCGCTCGACCACGGGGTCCAGGGGGTCGCCTTCCACGTACAGGATGACCTCCATATCGTGCGGGCCGGAGAGCAGCATGCCCAGCTGGAACCCGATGCTCCACATGGCGGTGGTGTCGACGGCGGCGCACGGCCCGCTGCGAGGACGCAGACGGAGCGTCACGCGATGCGGATCGAGGACCTGCGCGTCCACGACCTCGCCGCAGTAGTAGGGGAACCATCCCCACAGGGAGAGCCAGACCGGCTCGTGCGTGGTCGGCGGCGCATGCGTGGTCCAGCCAGAAAGGCAGCGCGCCTGGTAGCTCGGATGGTTCGGCGGTCCCGGAGGCTGCGGCAGCGGCGTGTTCGGATCGGGCCATACGTCGAAGCCCCAATCGGCTTGTGCGACCACCGTGGACTCGGGCCAGATCAGCGTTCGCGTGATGTGGATGAGGTGATGGCCTGCCGGCAACATTCCCAGCGGGAACGACTGCGTCCAGGTGCGGGTCGTGTCGCCGCAAGGCGCACCCGGCCGCATGGTGAACGCGATCGACGTCGAGTCCGAGGTGACGTCGACGATCTCGCCGCAGTCGTACGGGAAGAGCCCGTGGAAGACTGCGGTCGTCGGTTCCTGCGCGTTCGGCTGGGATGGGGTCGTGTAGCCGTAGGCCAGGTACGGCATGAGCCAGTTCGGGATCGGCACGCCCGGCGGCGGCTCCGGCGGCGGCGGGCTGCCCAGGTCGATGACCGGGAAGGTGAAGGACGCGCTCTCGGTGATGCTGTCGGTCCTGGCCTCGTTCACGAAGATGCGCGTCACGGTGAGCGTGTGGTCGCCGAGCGGCAGGTACCCGAGATCGAAGTCCCAGGTCCAGGTCCGGGTCGTGTCGCCGCAGATCTCGGAGGCCTTCACCAGCCTGATCTGGATGTGGCTCGAGTCGATCACCAGCCGGTCGCGGATGCCGCCGCAGTCATAGGGGAACCACCCATGGAGCCGAATGATGGTGGGCTCGCCGATGTTCGGCGGGTTGGCTCCGACGTTGGAATAGAAGGAGATGTACTTGAGCAGCCAGCTCGGCGGCTCGGGGGGGTCCTGGGCGAAGCCCGGGGTGCCGGCGAACAAGCACCCGCCGACCGCGAGCACGGCGAAGAGATGGCGGCGAAACCTCATGGACGCTCCAGAACCCGGGCCAACAGCATGACGCGTTCCCTCTGAGGTTTACAACCCCGGATGGGGGGCCGAAGTCACAAAAAGAGGGCGGATCCGCAGTCAGTGATCCGGACGAGAAAGGTCTCTAGACCGGGTTGGGCCTGGAGCGAGCCTTCTCGGCGAGGCTCTCGAAAAAGGCCGCCGTATCCGCGGGCGATGGGTGATCGAGCAGGAAGCGGCTGACGAAATCGTCGGCGCCCGGGAACGCGCTCGCCCGGATGGCCGCCGCCGCCGCCTCGATGTCGTAGGCCGTCCTGCGATGCTCGATGCCGGGCCCGATCAACGCCCAGAAAGCGCCAAGCGACTCCTCGTAAGGCATGCCGACGCTGCCGGCGTTGGCGAAGCGGATGTCACCGATCTGGCGGTCGATCTGCATGTGCGTGTGTCCACCGATCACGGTGCGCTGCTCGACTCCGGCGAAGACCTCCCGCAACCACGCTTCGGGTGTGAGGGCGGTGATGATCTCCTCGTCGCTCCGCGGCGAGCCGTGGACGAAGAGCGTGGGCCCGAGGGTGTCGACGTCGAGCACCAACTGCTCGGGAAGAGCGCCGAGGAAATCGAGCTGCTCTTCGCTCAGTTGAGCGCGCACCCAGGGCACGCGCTCGGCCCAGGTCGGCGGCACGCTCGGGCCAGGACTCACGACCTCGCGCTCGGTGTTGCCGCGGATGAAGCGGACGTCGGTGTCGAGCGTCGTGAGGCGCTCGAGAACGTCGGCCGGGAACGGTCCGGCGACGATGTCGCCACCGATCAGGATGACGTCCGGACGCACCTTATTCAGCTCGGCCAGCACGGCGTCGAGCGCGAAGCGATTCCCGTGGATGTCGTAGAGAGCCGCAATCCTCATTCTCGGATTCCCCGGGCGAAGCGCCGCGCGCGCATCACATCACTTCACTCGCACGATCCAGCCGGTCGCGACCTGGCCGCGCGAGCTGATGCGGGCGAAGTAGACGCCGGGGGGAACGCTCGAGCCTTCTGCCGAGCGCCCGTTCCACGGGATCGTGTACGAGCCCGAACGCCGCACGCCTTCGTCGAAGCGCCGCACCAGCCGCCCCGCGGCGTCGAACACATCGACTGCGACCGGTCCCGAGACCGCGATCGAGTAGCGAATCGAGGTCGCGTCGCGGAAGGGATTGGGGCCGGCGCGCAGCTCGAGGCCGAGACTCGCGATGGGCCCGGAACCGATCCCGAGCACGTCACAGATGGCGTTCTCGCTGCCAATCAACCCGCAGCCCGAGCCCTCGATGAGCGGGGACGTCCCCTGCAGGCTGTAGTTGCCTTCCAGGGTCGGCGCGCCCGCGCAGGGCTTGGCATTGCAGAACACCGGGTCTGCCGCAAACGAGCTGGTGTACGTGGCGGTCCCTCCGATCACCTTCGCCGGATCGACGTCGCAGCAGGCGAAGTCGACGAAGCCGTCGGTCGCGATGGAGACCGACTCGCCCACGCCCGCGCCGATGCAGTTCCCCCAGATGACCGTGTTCTCGATCGTGACGTTGCCGTCGTTGGCCACGGCCACTCCCGCTCCGCGCTCGTACGCGCGGTTGCCGGTGATCGTGCAGCCGCTGATGACGCCGTCCGTGTCGTAGCCCAGATGGATCCCGGCGCCCATGCGTGTGCCTTCCGTCGTGTTGTTCGAGTTGCCGGCGATCAGGCAGTCGCGGATGTCGACGATGCAGAGCTGGCCCGTCGAGATGCCGGCGCCGATGTGGGCCATGTTGCCGCGCACTTCGCAGTCGAGCATCGTGAGCCGCGAGTCCTGGACCTGAACCCCGCCACCGGTGCCGCCCGACGTGATGCCCGCCGCCCGGTTGCCGTCGAACGAGCATTGCGTCGCGGTGACGTTCGAGTTCTGCCAGGCGAAGAGGCCCGCACCCGTTCCGCGCAGCGCGAAGTAATTGTCGGTGAAGGAGCAGACCTCGAACGTCACGTTCGAGCTGCTCGCATACGCTCCCGCCCCGAGCGCGCCACCCGGGCCGTCATCGGCCGTGCTGCTCGCGATCACACAGAAGCGGAACGTCGCGGTCACCCCCGAGAGATTCAGGCCGCCACCCCAGCCCGGCGAGCTCGGGATCGTCGGCGTACGCGGCGCGAAGCCGTTGCGGATGGTGATGCCCTGCACCAGGACGCTGGTCTCTCCCTGGTTGATGTTGATGCCGCGCGACTGGCCCTGGCAGTCGATGGCGCAGAGCGCCGGGTTGCCGCTCTGAGAGCGCAGCGTCAGGTTCTTGCCGAGGAACCTGAGGTCACGGTTGCGGGAGCCGGTGAAGACGCCGTCGCCGAGAACGATCACGTCGCCCGAGACCGCCGCGTCGATCGCATCCTGGATCTTTGCGAAGTCACCGCCGCCGTCCGGCCGCACGGTGTAGGTGGCGGCGGAAGCGGCGGTCGCGAAGAGCACGGCAATGAAGCCGAGAATCGCCGAGCGGGGGGTCATTGGCGAGCCTCCACGGTCCTGGGGGGTGGGTATTTCCCGCGGACGGAAGTCTACGCCCGATCCCCGGCAAGAGGGAGCGTTTCGATTCTCCGGCAAACGAAACCCCCGGGCCGCGGTGGGCCCGGGGGCTTTGCTGCGGCTCTCGCCTACTTGGCCGTCGCGCGCGTGCTGGGGTCGTCCGCGGGATTGACGTACGTGAGCTGGAACGGGCCCATGCCGTGGACCTGGAGGACCGTTTCCTTCTTGCCCGCCATGGCGTAGTGCCGCATCTCGCCGGGGAGGACCACGTAGCCACCCGCGGGCAGCTCCTTCATGGCCGCCTTGTCGAAGCTCTCGCCCATGCCAATCAAGAGCGAGCCGGAAATGACCGTGACGTGCTCGTCGGTCGGGTGCCAGTGCGGATTGATCTTGTAGTTCGCCGGCATCTTCAGCCGCACGACGTACAGACCCTCCTTGCTCGGATCACCGGCGAGCACCGTGAACTGAGCGCCCTTCTCGAGGACCGGCGGAGGGTCTCCCCACTTGAGATCCTTGCCCGTGTAGAGAGTGTTGTGGCCCGGCGCAGTCGCATCCTCGGCGAAAGCGGCTCCAGCGAACGCAGCGAACAGGACGGAACACCACAGCAGGGTCTTGCGCACTTGCGGCCTCCTATCAAGGGGGATAGTGGACCGCGGAAGATACGGCGTCCGGCTACTCCAACGCCACCAGCTTGGCCGTGGAACGGAGGTCGCCGGTTTGGAGCGTGGCGAAGTAGAACCCAGGACCCACGCGGCGTCCGGCGTGATCCAGGCGCTGCCAGCGCGCCACGTGACGTCCCGCCTCCCGAACACCCTCGAGGAGCACCGTCACTTCGCGGCCCGAGAGGTCGTGAATCGCCAGGCGCACTCGGCTCGGACGCGCCAGCTCGAAAGCCACCGCGGTCTCGGACGAGAACGGATTGGCACCGGCGAGCGAAAGCTCGCCCGCTGCAGGAACGATCGGATCGACTGCAACGGGGCCGGCGGGCTCGACGACCAGGATGCCGTCGGTGCCGTCCTGGAAGTTGATGCTGACCGCGATGCCGCGCGCGTCGCTCGCCTGACCGGGGGTCGAGAACTCGTTCACCACCCGCGAGTCCCCCGGCGCGACCTCGATGGTGGACCCCGTGCTCACCAGATGGTCCACGGCGCCGCTGGGATGCGCCACGAACAGGCCCTGGCCACCGTTGTTGAAGCCACCGCTGAAGACGACGTCGCCGTTGTCGAGATAGGTGAGCGGGAACGCGAACGTGTAGGTCACACCTGCCGGAAGGCCGGCCACCTGCTGGCCGGTGCGCACCACGAGCTCGATGACGCCTCCACGCTCGACGAACAGCGCCGAGACCTCGTCGAGGATGGAGCCGCCGAGGGTGCCGACGGTGGCATGGAACGCCAGCTCGCCGGACTCGCTGATGCGCGCGCCGAGCGGGAATCGCTTGAACGAATTGCCCGCCGGGAATCCCGGAGCCGCTTCGCCCTGAGTCGTGCTTCCCGACGGCATGCCAAACGTGACCATCTCGAGGCCCGATCCTCGTACGGCGTAGATCGCGTTCGCCTTGTTGTTGGTCCCCGGCACGTCGACCCGCGCTCCGAAGGCGATGTGGCCTTGCTCGTTCCTCACCACGTCGACCACGTCGTCGTGGCCGAAGGTGCGGAATCCCGAGTTGCCCAGGAACTTGGCGTTGGGGTGGCCCATCCCCGGCGCCGTGTCTCCCTCGCGGACGACGAGCTGCAGCCCGCTCGGGCCTTCGCTCCAGATGCCTTCGTCGTTGAGGTCGCCCGCGCCACCTTCCATGAGCATCGCGTTGAACGTGATGTGCCCTTGCTCGTCGAGGTCCCAGTTCTCGAACGCCGGCAGGTTGAGGCTGGTGCCGTTCCCGAACTTGACGCCGGCAGGGACGCCGGGAGCCTGGGTGCGCGCGAGCGCGATGACTTCGAGCGTTCCGGTCGCGTCACGCCAGAATCCGTGGTCGTTGATCCCGGAAGAAGAGCCCACGCTGTAGCGCGCGTTGACCACGATGTGCCCGGCGCCCACCAGCGTGTGGAACCACTGGAAGAACGTGGCGCCGGGCGGCGTTCCCGGCGGGTGGTCGGTCTGGCGGAAGATCAGCTCGCGGGAGCCCGTGCGGTCGGCCCACACACCCTGCTCGGTGAAGGTCTGCCCCGGAGGCATGAAGCCACCGTCGAACGAGGTTTGTGTTCCGGAGACACGCGCCGGCCCCGGGATGATGCCCGGCAGCGCAAAGAACGTGGACCCGGTCCCCGTTGCTGCCTCGCCGGTGAGGACGATGGCCTCGAGTGTTCCCTCGCGGCTCACGAAGAGGCCGTGAGGACTGAACGAGTTGTCCCAGCCGCCCGCGAAGGAAACGTTGCCCTGCGCGTCGATGAGCGGGAACGGGTCGGATGGACCCATTGGCGCCGTTCCAAGCCAGGTGAAGTGTGCGCCGGGGACTCCGGGCACCGGATCGCCGGTGAGGGCGATCGGGCGGAAGCGATAGATCTCGGCGGTAGCAAAGGCCGGCGCCAGAAACACGACCGGCAGGAGCACGAGGAGAGAGCCTGGGGGTCTCATGGGGGTGTTCCTTTCGTGCGATGCGGGCTCGGCACAACCACCGTGCTCCCGTGAAGGAAGGTGAGGCAAGCGGAAAGCGACGCGTTGCCCCGCCGGCGTGGCAGGCGTGGGGATTTGGAGCGATTGCGATAGCCGTGTCGTGCAGCCGGCCTCTACAATCGGTGTCCCTTACTTACTCTTCCGGAGGCCGCATGCCGCGCTCCAGGCTCGCCTGCATTGCCTTGCTGTTTGCCGTCTTCGCGCCCGTTTCATCGAGCGCGCAAATCTTCCCCCCGCTCGGCGTTTACGTCAGCCCCACAGGGTCGACCACCAGCAGTTGCACTCCTGCCAACCCCTGTGACCTCGCCACCGGGTTCTCACAGCTGGATCCTGGAGAGGTGATGCGAATGGCCGGCGGCAATTACTCATGGACGACCGGACCGCTCCCGATCCAGAGCAACGTCCGCATCGAAGGCGGCTTCGTCGCCGGTTCGTGGCGCAAGGACCTGTCGGTGCCGACCACGATCACGATCAATCCCCCGCTGGCGACGGCCACCGTCGGGCCGACCACCGTCGGCTACTACGCCGGGCTCAACTTGGTCGGGCTGAGCAACGTCACGATCGCCGACCTCACACTGAGCGTGATGCCCAGCGGCGCCTCCGGCGCAACCTCGAGCCGAGGCCGAACGGTGTACGCGGCCCGCCTCGAGGGCTGCTCGAACGTGGCGTTCTCCCGGGTGAACGTGATTCGGGGACCTGGCAGCGCCGGCTTCTTCGGTGCGACGGGCACCACGGGCGCGAATGGCGGCAACGCCCTCGCCGGCGCTGTTGGAAGCGGTGATAACGAGGACGCCTGCGGCAGAGGCGGAGCCGGCGGCGCGGGAGGCGGTGGTTCTTTGACCACACCTGGTCCCAGTGCTTGCTCGTCCAGCTCTATGGCCGGCTGGGGCTTCGACGGCGTGAGCGGCTCCGCCGATCGCAGGGGCGGCCACGGAGGCTCTGGCGGTTCGGGCGGAGCCTACTCGTACTACCACGGTGCTCCCGGCGGAGACGGGGGCTTTGGGTTCAACAACTTCGCAACCGGTGGAGCTGGTGGCGGCCGGGGTTCAAGTGGGGATTGCCAGGGAAGCGCGGGTGGCGCAGGCAGTAACGGCCCCGCGGGTGCGCCAGGCACCTCGTTTACCCCCGGAGTGCGGCCTGCCCTGGGACCTGCCAATCGTGACGTCTACTTCGTGCCTGCTCAGGCTTCGAGCGGCGGCGACGGTGCGGGTGGGCGTGGCGGCGGCGGCGGCGGCGGTGGTGGTGGGCAGGAAGGTTTCCTCTGCATCGACGGCGCCGGCTCCGGCGGCGGCGGTGGTGGCGGCGGTGGGCAGGGCGGCACCGGCGGAGGGGGAGGCTTCGGCGGCGGCTCGTCGTACGGCCTCTATCTGGTGAGCAACGGTTCGAACGTGAGGCTCACCTGCTGCACGTTCGCCACCGGACCTGTGGGCGGTACCGGCGGAAGCGGTGGCACCGGTGGGGGCGGAGGGCTCGGCGGCAGTCGAGGAAACGGTGGCCCCGGCAGCAGCGAGATCGGCGCGGGCGGCAACGGGGGCACGGGCGGTGCGGGCGGCGCGGGTGGGCGCGGACAGGACGGCGCCAACGGCGAGAGAGTCGACATTCTGCTGCAGAGTGGCACCGCGGCGGTCGTCGTGAGCAGCGGAGACGTCGACGGTGACGGGCGCGAGGATGTGTGCGACAACTGCATCGGCATCGCCAATGCGAATCAGGAAGACGACGACCTCGACGGCTTGGGAAATGTGTGCGAAGGCGTT
>DASTBI010000007.1 GCA_035712145.1 Candidatus Eisenbacteria bacterium
TGCCGGCGTCGCGGCGTCACGCCACATTGCGCGCCACGCTGGAGTGGAGCGTCGACGCTCTGGGACCGGCAGCTCGGCGCGCGTTCTGCTCGCTCTCGGTGTTCGCGAGTGGCTGGGATCTGCCGGCGGCGGCCGCCGTGCTGGATCTCGACGAGATCGAAGCCCTCGATGCGATCGACGGCCTGGTCCACCGCTCGCTGGTGGTGGCGGAGAGCCGCGGCGAAGAGGCGCGATACCGCTACCTGGAGCCGGTGCGCCAATTGGCGCTCCAGAATCTGCTCACCTGTGAGGACGAAGCCTCGGGTGCGGTCCGCCGCATGGTGCAGCACTTCGTCGGTCTGGCCCAGCAGGCCGGGCCTGCGCTGATCGGACCCGAGCAGACGCGCTGGCTCGACCGAATCGAGCTCGAGCACGAGAACCTCATGGCTGCGGTCGAAGACTGCGCATCCTTGCCGGCGGGCGCCGAGTCTGCGCTTCGCATCACGGGCTCGCTGTGGCGCTTCTGGAACGTGCGCGGGCGGCTCCGGACCGGATTGGAGACGGTGCGACGCGCCCTGGCGATGCCCGGCGCCGAGTCGGCGGGCCTGGCTCGCGCGGGAGCGCTCTACGCGGCCGCCGCGCTGATCGCCTCCGACACGGGAGGTCAGAGAGGGGCCGACGAATTCTTCGAGCAGGCGCTCGTCATCTACCGCGCCCACGAAGACGAGCTCGGAATGGCGCGCTGCCTCAGCGGTCTTGGCGCGGTGACGAGCGCCCGCCGCGACTTCGCCGCCGGGGCCAAGCACCTGCACGAAGCCCAGGGGCTGTTCCGAAGGCTGGGCGATCGGCGCGGATTGGCCGCCACGCTCAACAATCTGGGCGCCGCGGCGTGGAACCAGGGGGACCTCGACAGCGCCGGCCGCGCGGTCGGCGAAGCGCTGGATCTGTCGCGCGAGTCGGGCGACCTCAACAACGTGGCTCAGCTCTCGGTGACCATGGCCTTCATCGACACGCGTCTCCGCCGCGCCGATTCCGCGCGCCGTCATCTGCGCGAGTGCCTCTCGACGCTCGGCGCGCTCGGCGCTCGTCACAGCAGCGCCGGCGGGGCTTTGCTCGCCTCCGCCGAGCTGGCCACGCTGGAAGGGCGTTTCGCGGACTGCGTGCGGTGGCTCGGGGCGGCCGATCTCGTGCTCGAGCGGATCGGCCTGGTGTTCGACGAGCAGGACGTCTGGTGGAAGGAACGCGAGCGGTGCCGGAAGGAGTGCGGTGTGCATCTCGGCGAGGAGGCGGCCGAGCGCGAATACCAGGCAGGACGTGCGATCGAAGCCGAGCAGGCGCTGAGTCTGGCGTTGGCGAGCCTCGATGCGGCGGAGGCTCCGGCGACGCTCTGACGCTCAGCGCACCACGAACTTTCCGCTGGCGCGCGTCTCGTGACCGGCGCGATCGACCGCGACCACGACGTAATCATGCGAGCCCGCCGCCGGGCGCTGTCGCGGGCGCCAGCGCAGCGTGGCGCGCTCGGGGTCCCACTCGGAGGGCACGCGCCGGCCGTCGATCTCGAAGCGAGTCTGCGATGGATCGATGCCCGATCCACGGTCGCTCACCGAGCAGCGCAACGACCACGCATTCGGCGCCGGCGTGGGAATGCGCGCCTGCCGCACGGGACCGACGCGCGGCGCCGCCTGATCCTCGAACATCGCGAAGCGTCCGAGCCCGCGAACGCTGGCCGAGGCCTCGCTGCCGCCAAGCTCACTGCCGCTGTCTTCGCTGTCGCTTCCCGAGCTGAGCGCCGCCCATCCGCCGCGCAGTCGGTACAGCTCGCCGCCGTTCTTCGCGCCGCGGTGGCTCAGCTCGACGCGCGCCGGACGCAGGATCGGCAGCGTCGCCGGTCCCACTTCGAAGGCCGCGCTGCGCGGAGCGAGCCCGGTGGTCGCGGCCGGCGTGCCCAGCGTGTCGACCACGAGGAAGGTCGACGCGAACACGGCGCGCTCGGGAATGGTGAAGGCGAACGACGACGAATCGCGCTCGGCGGAGAGCACGGCCTCCTGCTGCGCCGAGACCGGAACGATGCGGACCGGCTCTCGTTCCTCCCAGGGTCCGGACGCGGTGCGTCCGGTGGCGACGAACGACGAGGCGCCGAGCGGCACGCGCACCACGGCCACCCACCGATTGCCGTCGGGGCTCGCCGGCCTCAGCGCCTGCGACTTGCCTTCGAGCCCGACCATCACCTCACGCGAGCCGACCGGCGCGCCGGAGAAGCGGACGCGCACGAACGGTCCGTCGACCGGCATCAGCTCGAAGCGTCGAGCCGGCCGCCCGCGCGCGGCCGTGGCGGGGAAGGTCTCGCCGGCCCGTGGAGGCCTGAGCACCAGCCGCCGCTCCGTCCCGTTGCCCGCGGCGTCGGCGGCCCGGAGCGTGAGCATGCGCGGCGGATCCCCCGGGCCGACCGCGAGCACGCCGGCGATCGGACCTTGTGACGACGAGCGCATCATCGCCGGCCGGTAATCGGCGCCGAACCACAGCGCGATCGGTTTCCAGAATCCCACCCGTCCCGCGCCGTCGTAGACCCAGTCCACCGCGGGCATCTGATCATCCCAGGCGATGCGGTCGAAGCGGCACTCCACCTGTTTTCCATCCCAGTCGAGGCCCACCGTGTAGGGCGCCACGCGCGATCCGCTGCTCACGCCATCGGTCACCGCGGCCCATGCCCGCACGCGTCCCTGCACCACGACCGTGTCGAGCCCAGGCCCGAGCACGAGCGTGCGCGGCGCAGCGCTGCCGCGCACGTACGAGGAGTCGTCGAGCGGCTCGAGGATCACGCGATGGAGCAGAGGCGCCGAGCTGTCGGGCACCGACAGCCCGAAGCGCAGCGGGTTGTACGCCAGGTCGCCGAAGCGGATCTCCATATGGAGGTGGGGCGGGCCCGCGCCGCTCTCGCCGCTCCACGCCACGCGCTGGCCCGCCGTGACCGGAAACCGTCCAGGCTCGGGCTGGAGCGTCTGGTCGTAACGGCCGGTCGACTCCTGGACCGCCGCGAGATACGAGGCGATCGGCTCGTCGAACGCGTCGAGATGCGCGAGCAGGATGCTGCGACCGTCGCGAGTGCGGATCATCAGGTTGTTGCCGAACCCCGAGCCCGACGACTGCACCCGTTGCACCTCGCCGCTGGCCGGCGCGTAGACCGGCTTGCCGATGTGACGCTCCGTGGAGAAGTCGGTGCCGGCATGAAAATGCCCGCGCCGGTATTCGCCGAAGGTGGCCGTGAT
>DASTBI010000008.1 GCA_035712145.1 Candidatus Eisenbacteria bacterium
GAGAGGGCGGTTCATCAGCTGCGGACGACCGGCGACAGCGTGGACGAGATAGCGGCGCGGGTCGGCTACGGCGAAGGCGGGACGCTGCGCGCGCTCCTTCGCCGCCGCCTGGGGATCGGCGTGCGCGCGCTGCGGCCGCCGGGGCGGATCAGGGCCTGAACGAGGCCTCGCTCCGGGATCGGGGCTCGGGATCGGGATCGGGAAGGCGGCGAGGGGGATCGAATCTTTGCGCGCGCCGGTCGAGTGCTCGCGAACGGCGGGGGAGGCGAAGGAGGCGGCTCGGTTTCCGGGTCGGTTTTTTTCATGTGCGCCAGGCGAAGCCTGGAGAAGGAGGATGCGAGTCGAACGTTGAAACCTTCTATGGGACCCAGCAGGAACAACGCCTGCCCGGTAAGGTTGGCCACCGCCGGAACCGAGTGTTGCGTGGACCGAGGGCGACCTCGGCTGCGAAGCGTACACAGGGTGGCCGCGGGCCGCGCAATTGAGCCCCGAAAGAACCAGGTCGCGAGAGTCGCCCCGGTATGAAACGAGGGAGGCAACACCGAGGCTGCGAAAGGCAAGTGGCGAAGGTCTCGCCGGGGTCGAAGAACGCGGCACGCGACCGAGGGTCCCCCAAGGAACCTGGGAGGTCCTACCGCCTCCGCTCGAGCGTCCGGGTCGGGAACCCGGTCACCAAACCCTGGCCCCAGCGTCGCGCTCGCCGGCGATGGGGAGCGAATCAGCGAGCACCGAGCGGTACCACCAAGCGAAGGAAACGAAGCGCGGTGGGATGGGCGGTCGGAAGTCGGAGCACCTCGTAGTACCGCGGAAGCGGGGGAACCCACTCGAGGGACCCCGTGGAGGGAAGGGGGTGCCTGGTCACGAACCTGTTGGAGGGAAAGATGCCAGGGACATCGCGCCCGACAAGCGTCTCAACGAAACTGCAACGGATAGCAGAACTGGCGAGGCAGGCACCGCAGATGGTGTTCACGACGCTCGCCCACCACATCGACGTCGACTTCCTGCGCGAGGCGTACCGACGTACGCGCAAGGACGGCGCTGTCGGAATCGACCACCGGTCATCGGCTCAGTACGCGACCGCTCTCGAAGACAACTTGCGGTCTCTGCTCGACCGATTTCACAGCGGGCAGTACTACGCGCCTCCCGTGCGGCGGGTCCACATCCCGAAGGAGGATGGCAGAACGCGGCCGATCGGAGTGCCGACGTTCGAGGACAAGATCCTCCAGAGGGCTGCGACCATGATCCTCGAGGCAGTGTACGAACAGGACTTTCTCGACTGTTCGTACGGATTCCGGCCGAGAAGATCTGCGCACGATGCGCTCGATACGCTGTGGTATCGACTGATGGACATGGGTGGGGGATGGGTGCTCGAGGTGGACATCCAGAACTTCTTCGACACTCTGGACCATCGCCGCCTACGGGAAATCCTCGACCAGCGAGTGCGTGACGGCGTTCTTCGCCGTGCGATCGACAAATGGCTGAAGGCAGGAGTGCTCGAGGCTGGAGAGGTAACTCATCCGACCGAGGGCACACCCCAGGGCGGAGTGATCTCGCCTTTGCTGGCGAACGTCTACCTGCACGAAGTACTCGACAAGTGGTTCGAAGGCGAAGTCAGGCCGCGGCTCGAAGGAGCAGCGTCCCTGATCCGCTATGCGGACGACTTCGTCCTCGTCTTCGCGCGGGAACGAGACGCCCGCCGCGTGCTCGACGTACTGCCGAAGCGATTCGGCAAGTACGGCCTCACGCTGCATCCAGCGAAGACCAGATTGATCGAATTCCGGAAGCCGCCGCGGGGGGTCAAACCTCCACGTGGCGACCGACCCGGGACATTCGATCTGCTGGGCTTCACCCACCACTGGGGGATGCTGCGTCGTGGCACGTGGACCGTCATGCGTCGGACGTCCCGGACGCGCCTCACACGGGCAATCCGCGCCATAGCCGTGTGGTGTCGCCAGTCGCGGCACCTGCCGATCGACGAACAGAGCGCGAAACTCGGTCGCAAGATGCGTGGACACTTCAACTACTACGGAATCCAAGGCAACAGTCGAGCCTTGGCCGGCTTCTCCCACGCGGTTCGCCGCGTGTGGCGAAAGTGGTTGAGCCGACGCAACAACAAAGGGGTCACCTGGGATCGCTTCGCGGATGTTTGCGTGCGCTTCCCGCTCCCTGCACCGCGGATCGCTCACTGGACCACGCAGCGAATCACGTGACCTGAGGAGCCGGATGCGGGAAACCCGCACTTCCGGAACTGTGGGAGCCCCGGGCGGGCAACCGCCCGGGGCCACCCGACCTCGCGGCGCCCGTCGCGCAACCGCTGTGCCGGCGCAAGGCCGGGCACGGTGTTCAGGCGGCGCCGTCACAGCGCTTGCGCTCTCGGGCGCCTGTGTGCGTGATGAAAAAAACCGACCCGGAAACCTTCGCCAGTCCCTCCGTCTTCTTTCCCGCCGAGCAGCTCATTGCGTATCGCGTCGCGCGAGAGCTCCTCGCCGAGATCGCGCGGGTGAGCCGCGGGTGGCACGGGCGGGCCAGCTTGCGGGGGCAGGCGCTGGACGCGGCCGAGAGCGTGGTGCTCAACCTCGGCGAGGGCGCGGCGCAGCCGGCGCGCTCGGGCGCCAAGCGTCGCCACTACGTCATCGCGCTCGGCAGTGCGGACGAGGTTGGCGCGACGCTCGACGCTGCCGGCGCCCAGGCGCTGTCGCCAGCGGCGGAGCTCGAGGCGGTGCGGGCGCTGGCGGCTCGCTGCGGCGCCCTGGTCGGCGGGCTGGTCCGCAGCGCGACCGCGCGGCGCCGCTGAGCCGGCGGGTCACGGCCGCGGGTTCGCCAGCCGGTACAGCATCGCCAGCACGCGGTCGGCGAGCGCCATCGGCGCCGCGAGGGCGCCCACCGCGAGGTAGCCCATCACCTCGGCGACGTCCAGCGCGCCGACGATCTCGTCGGCGCTGCCGGCGGCGATCCGAAACGAGTGAAACCGGTCGCGTCCGGCCCGCCGGTTCCCCTCGCGAACATTGAGCATGACCGACTGGAGCGCTCGCCGGAGCTGATCCGCCAGAGCTCGATCCCTGCGCTCGATCCGCTCCATGAGCGGCCGGACC
>DASTBI010000009.1 GCA_035712145.1 Candidatus Eisenbacteria bacterium
CAGGGCGACCGTCGAGAACTTGCGGCTCCGGTGCCGGGGGCACAACCAATACGAGGCCGAGTGCACGTTCGGCGTGGGATTCATGCAAAGCAAGCGCGAGGCACGAGTGGAGAGAGCTTCTCAACGGACCGCGCAGCCGGACAAACCAGAGGCCAAGCCCAAATCGGACGAAGAGGTCATCCATTGCCTGCGCGGCCTCGAGTTTACCTGCAGGAAGCGAGGAGCGCGGCCCAACTTTGCGAAACCATCCCAAACGCGCCACTCGAGGAGCGAGTGAAACGCGCACTGGCCGGGTGGCTACCCCGAGGAACTGTCCGGACCCCAGCGCCGCGTGGGCTGGAACCGGGCGCTCCCTAGCGCCAAGTCGGGTGATACGCTGCCCCGAGCTTGGGCCAATAAGGTTGCACGGGTATCCATGAGTTCGTTGAGTCCAGGCGAAGCCTTCCCCTGCTCTCTCACTGCGTGGGCGCATGTTCTACATCCACCGCGACACCGTCGCCTTCACCGTCGGGCGCTTGCCTGAAGCATGCAGCGAGGCTCCTAGCTTGATCTGGACCGACCGGGCTCAT
Source organism: Candidatus Eisenbacteria bacterium (assembly GCA_035712145.1). Taxonomy (NCBI): domain Bacteria; phylum Candidatus Eiseniibacteriota; species Candidatus Eiseniibacteriota bacterium. The sequence continues at coordinate 570 of DASTBI010000009.1, forward strand.
CGACGATATCGCAGGAGGATACCGCCCCTCTTCAACTGGAACGTCGAGGGGCTTTGGTGCACCGAGCACTACTTGGTCTTCAGCCCGGTCGCGGACTATGAGTACGGTCAGCACGACGAACGTATCGGGTTCTGGCATCTCAAGGATGGCCGCGTGGTCCTTTCGTCTGGGCTGATTCGCGGGTGGCGTGAAGCTCACATCGCCGAATCGAATGGGGCCCTCGTCTTCGCGACGGAGGACTCGGTTCTCGCTCTTTGGCCCGAGCGGCGTTCGTATTCGGTCGGCCCTCGCAGCAAACGTGCGCGGGGTCGTTGAAGCGAGGCCCTCAGCCGACGCGCACGCGGCGCCGCGCCACCGCCGGAATGCGAGGCTCGGGAGTCAGGATGCCTTCGAGGTTGAGCGGATCGGTCGCCGCCACCTGAAGACCTGAAGGCAGCCGCTCGGCGGCGTCCGCGGGTCCCACGATCTGCAGGGTCTTGCGGCGCAGTCGGCGCAGCAGCTCGACCGCTTCCGGCCGCGCGTACTGCTCGCCGGAGAAGCGCTGCACGAAACGTCCGCCGCGCACGTCACCCTTGAGCTCGAGATGGCGATACACGCGGACGAGATCCCGCCATGCCACGGGAATGCGCTCGCGCTCCAGCAGCCGCCGGAACACCACGCCGTAGCGGTCGAGCAGCCGCTGGGCGACGAATTCGACCAGGTCCTCGTCGCGCACGATCGCGGACTCCGGGCCGGCCGCGCGAAAGCGCGACCAGCGGCCGGCGGGGACGAGCGGCGACGCCTTGAGCACCCCGCGACGGCGCGAGGGCGGCGTGATGAGACGCCGAAGGCCGCCGAACGAGTCGCAGGTCACCATGCCGTGCCCGATCAGCTGCGTGAGCCCCATCTCGAAGTGCGAAGGCAGGAGGCTCGTGGCGCGCTCCAGCTCCTGCGTGAAGCATGCGCCCCGGGTCTCGAGCACGCCGGCGATCAGCCGCGCGTAAGTCCCCAGGCCCTCGGGCTCGAGCGATACGGCGCGGCGTGACAGCGCGAGCCACAGGTCCAGATCCTGCCGCGGCAGCAGGCAGATGGGCGCCGAACGAATCGCCGTGTTGCCCCGGCCCCACAGGCGGCCCCACACGACCTCGCCGGTGAGCGTCAGCTGATCGAGCCACTCGCCGCGCGAGTCGTTGAGCCGCGACGGCAGGATCGAAGCCTCCCACTCCGCGGCCGGCGCCTCGAACCCGGCGAGCTTGCGCACCACTTCGAGCGCGCCGCGTGGTCCCTCGAGGCGGAACATCGGATCGGCGTGCTGCCAGCAGGCCAGGAATCGCCAGAAATCTCCCGCGGTGACCGCCTCGATCTCGCGACGCAGCCGTTCGAGGGTGTAGCGGTGGATGCGCGCCAGCAACCGTCGCTCACACCATGCTGCCCGGCCTTCCACCCGGCAGCGCAGGATCACCCCCTCGGCTTCCAGCTCGAGCAGCAGGCGTTCCTCGATCGCCGCATCTTCGGCGAACACCGGGCCCAGCGCATCGAGCCGGCCGCGGAGCATCGCCTTCTCGTCGGTCGAGGCTTCGACCGCGCGCCAGCGCGCCGCGCGCCCTTCGCCCTCGCGCACCACGCGGCCCGCGGCGCGCAGCTCCTCGAGCCACGGAACCCATTCGGATTCGGCCGCCTCGTCCTCGCGCACGTAGCCCATCCACGACAGCGCCTCGTGCAATTCGTCCGCGCTCTCGGGCTGCGGCCAGGCTTCATCGCGCACGCGGGCGACCGCATCGGAGTCGAGGGCGCCGAGCGTGTCCTGCAGCTCGGCGGGCAGGTGTCGCCGCGTCATCACCGCCTGCGTGCGGCGCTCCTCCAGCGGTGCGGGGTCGAGGAACGCATAAGGCATGGCATTCAGGATGCCGCGCGCGAACGCCGATGGCTCGGTGGTGTCGACCGCGACGCGGCGGATGCGCCCGTCCTGGATGCCGCGCAGCACCTCGAGGAAGCCATCGACATCCATCGCCTCGTGGAGGCAATCCTCGATCGTCTGTCTCACCAGCGGATGCTCCCAGGGCACGGGCGCGTCGCCGGGCGGCAGCGTCTCGGGACAGGCCAGCACCTGAGGGAATGCCTTGACCAGCAGGTCCTCGGCGCGCATCCGCAGGAGCGGCGTCGGCACGCGGCGGCCGCCCTTGCCGGTGCGCGAGAGCAGCAGCGACCGCGCGGCATTCCACCGCCAGCGCGTGCCGAACATGGGGGCCGCGAGCAGCGCCTGGACCAGCAGATCGCGGGCGCGGTCCGGATGCAGGTAGTCGAACACCTCTTCGAGCGCGAAGCTGTGCTGCGGACCGAGCGAGAGCACGATCGCTTCCTCGTTGGCCGCCGCCTGCAGCTCGAAGCCGAAGCCGCGGCAGAAGCGCTTTCGGAGCGCCAGTCCCCAGGCGCGGTTGATGCGGCCGCCGAACGGGGAGTGCACCACGAGCTGCATGCCTCCGGACTCGTCGAAGAAGCGCTCGAGCACCACGCACTCGGGCGTCGGGATGGCTCCCAGCGCCCGCGCGCCTTCCTGCAGGAAGCCCGACAGCTCGCGGGCGACCTCCTCGTCCACGCCGACCTCGGACTCGAGCCACGCCGGGTCCTGGCCGCCGACTCGGATCCGAGCCAACGCCGCCGAAAGCTCGCGCGTCCTGGCGGGAGCCTCGCCGAACCAGAACGGCACGGTCGGCGGAGAGCCCTTGGCGTCCGCGACCCGCACCACGCCCGGCTCGACCTTGAGGATCCGCCAGGAGGCGTTGCCGAGCTGGAAGATGTCGCCGATGTTCGCCTCGACCGCGAAGTCCTCGTCGAGCGAGCCGACGTGTGTGTCCTCCGGCTCGACCACCACCCGGTACTGCCCGGTATCCGGAATCGCGCCGCCGGAGGTCAGCGCGGTGATACGGGCGCGCCGCGTGGCGCGCAGCCGCTGATGGACGCCGTCCCGGTGGAGGTAGGCGCTCCGGCCATCGGTGTGGAGCGCGATGACCGCGTCGAAATCGGCGCGCGTGAGCTCGCGGTACGGCCAGGCGCGCGCGAGCGTTTCGTAGAGGCGCTGCTCGTCCCAGGTCTCGGGAAGGCAGGCCGCGACGATCTGCTGCGCGAGGATGTCGAGCGGCTGATGCGTCTGCGGCGTGCGATCCAGCTCGCCCTTTCGCACCGCGTCGATCAGCGCCACTGCGCACACCAGCTCGTCCTCGGTGAGCGGGAAGAGACGCCCTGCGGGTGTGCGCCCGATGCCATGGCCGCTGCGTCCCACGCGTTGCAGCAAAGCGGCGATCGAGGCGGTGACACCGATCTGCACCACCAGATCCACGTCGCCGATGTCGATCCCGAGCTCGAGCGACGACGTGGCGACCAGCGCGCGCAGCTTTCCCGACTTCAGCGCCTCTTCGGCTTCCAGCCGCCTTTCCTTCGCGAGGCTCCCGTGATGGCTGGAGACCAGGCCTTCGCCGAGCGCTTGGGTGAGCTTCGCGGCGATCCTCTCGGCGAGCTTGCGGGTGTTCACGAACACCAGCGTGGTGCGGTGAGCGCGCACCAGGTCGGCGACCTTGCGGACGATCTCGTCCCATGTCTCGGAGGAGCACACCGCGGACAGCGGGGAGTCCGGCAACGCGATCTTCAGATCGAGATTGCGGCGATGCCCAATGTCGACCAGCTCGCATTCACGCCGGACGCCGACCAGGAGCCGGGCCACGTCCTCGATCGGCTTCTGCGTCGCGGACAGACCGATGCGCTGCAGGGGATGCTCGACCAGCGCCTCCAGCCGCTCGATCGAGAGCGCGAGGTGCGCGCCGCGCTTGTCTCCCGCGATGGCGTGGATCTCGTCGAGGATCACCGTGCGCACGGTGCGCAGCACCTCGCGCCCGCCGTCGCTGGTGAGCATCAGGTACAGCGACTCGGGGGTCGTGACCAGGATGTGCGGTGGTCGCTTGCGCATCGCGGTGCGCGCGCTGCCGGGTGTGTCGCCGCTCCGCACCAGCACGCGCACCTCGGGGAAGCTCGGCTGGAGAGCCTTGAGCTCGGCCAGAGGCGCCGACAGGTTCTTGCGCACGTCATTGCCGAGCGCCTTGAGTGGGGAGACGTAGAGCACCTGGGTCTCGTCGGGCAGCTGGCTGCCCTGGGCGAGCATGCGGTCGATCGCCCACAGGAATGCCGCGAGGGTCTTGCCGGTTCCCGTCGGCGCGGAGATCAGCGTGTGGCGGCCTGAGCGGATCTTCGGCCAGCCCTCGATCTGAGGAGGCGAGGGCTCGCCGACCGCTTCCTTGAACCAGCGCTGAATGACGGGATGAAACGCTGCGAGTGGCATTCGATCGAGGCTACCAAACAGTGCCATGATCGCTCCTCATGGACTTCGCGGAGCTGGTCACGGTGTCGCGAAAGGTGAGCGAAGCTTCGGGACGGCTGGAGAAGGTCCAGCTGCTCTCGGACCTGCTGCGCCGCCTCGAGCCGCACGAGATTCCCGCGGCCGTCGGGATCCTGTCGGGCCAGCCCCGACAGGGCCGCATCGGGGTCGGCTGGGCTGCCCTGCAGGCCGCGAGCGAAGCGAACGCGGGGCCCCCGACGCTGTTCGATGCCGCCCACCTGGAAGTCGATCCGCCCCTCACCGTCTCGGACCTCGATGCCTCGCTCCAGCGCCTCTTGGCCACTTCAGGGAAGGGCTCCTCGGTGCGAAGGGCCACGGAGCTGGCCTCGCTCTTCCGCCGTGCGGGGCCTTCGGGCCGGGACTTCCTGATCCGTCTGCTGACCGGAGAGCTGCGTCAAGGTGCGCTGGGCGGGACCATGGAGGAGGCGATCGTCCGGGCCTCCGGGCTCGAAGCGCCGGAAGTCCGCCGGGCGGTGATGCTGATCGGCGATCTCGGAACCGTGGCGAGCGCGGCGTTGAGTGGTGGGCAAGCGGCGCTCGCCTCCTTCCATCTGGCCATGTTCCGGCCTTTGGCGCCGATGCTGGCGCAAGCGGCCGAGACCCTGGAAGAGGCCTTGGAGCGGCTCGAGGAAGCGGCCTTCGAGTACAAGCTCGACGGGGCGCGCGTGCAGATCCACCGCGAAGGACGCGACGTGCGGGTGTTCTCGCGCCTGATGAACGACGTGACCGCCGCGGTCCCCGAGGTGGTGGACGTGGTGAGCGCTCTGCCTCTCGATTCCGTGGTGCTCGATGCCGAGACCATCGCGCTCAAGGACGACGGCACACCCCATCCGTTCCAGATCACGATGAAACGCTTCGGGCGGAGGCTCGATATCGAGCGAGTGCGAGGCGAGCTGCCGCTCACCACGTTCGCCTTCGATCTTCTGCACTTGGATGGCGAAGACTGGTTCGGTCGTCCGGGACGGGATCGCTTCGCCGCCCTTCGCCGAGTCGCGCCCGACATGGCGGTGCCGCAGATCATCACCTCCGAGATCGCGGAGGCGGAGCGTTTTCTGGACGAGGCGCTGAGCCGAGGCCACGAGGGACTGATGGCCAAGTCGCTGGACTCGAGCTACGAGGCGGGCAGCCGCGGCTATTCGTGGCTCAAGATCAAGCCGGCGCACACGCTCGACCTGGTGGTGCTCGCCGCGGAGTGGGGCCACGGCCGGCGTCAAGGCTGGCTCAGCAATCTTCACCTCGGCGCGCGCAATGCCGAGGGCGGCTTCACCATGCTCGGCAAGACATTCAAAGGCATGACCGACGAGATGCTGGCTTGGCAGACGGAGCATCTCCAGTCGATCGCCACCCGGAGCGATCGGCACGTGGTCCACGTACGACCCGAGCTGGTGGTGGAGATCGCCTTCGGCGACGTGCAGGAGAGCCCGCGCTACGAAGGCGGGATGGCCCTGCGCTTCGCCCGGGTCAAGCGCTACCGCGAGGACAAGCCGGTGGGCGAGATCGACACCGTGGAGACGGTGCGCGCGATCATGGAAGGGCGCCGGCGCCGCGGGACGCGCAGTGGCGCTTCTTCTCCATGAACTCACTTCCGAACGTGCGCTCTGCCATGAACTGATTGTGCGCCCGGCACAGAAGCCGGATGCCTAGCACCGTCGCTCGGCCACCTCGGGCCACTTCTTGAATATGATCGAACTCGAGGCGTTCTAGATCCCCATTCGGAACCTGATGGCTCAGCAAGGCCTGGGCGTGACGCAGGCAGTCATGAGCTTCTTGGCTCAAGGTGACCTGTAACGTGAATCGCTTCGGCGCGATGGCGGTGAGCCGGGGAGGCGTTCTGGGTTTCACTTGGGGCCCGGAGCCAGGCTCTTCTCCTGCCGAATGCGGGACCTTCGGTGCTTCTGAAAAAGTCTCAACTGTCCCCGGGGACAGTTCGCTCGCTTCAAGCCGCTCCGGATTCGGGACGACCGGCCGCAACCGACTCGGAACATCTGGCTGCGGGAAGCGCTCGGCCAGGAGCCGCTCGACCTGCGCCTTGCTCTTGCGAGAGGCGGCAGCGATCAACTCGTCGGCTTCGTCCGCCGTGGTGGACTCGGTTAGGCGAGCCGCGAGTAGAACCACCGCGGAGAGATTCAGCCGACCATCCGCCACCGCGGCGAAGATCTCTGGAAATCGGCGGCCCGTTCGCGCTGCGCGGATGCGCTTGAAGGCGGCCTGCTCGCAGAAGCCAAGCTCTTCGAGGCAGTAGGCGAACGTCGAAGGATACCCGGCGGGCAAACAGAGCCGGCGGGAATCGAATTCCGCGATATGGGCGAGAAGCGCCGCCGTCGTGGAACGATCTTGTGCGACGAGGGTCTTGAGATGAGTGACCAGGGTCTGGTCGGACAGGTGAGTCAGCGAAGTCATCATGGACATCTCGACGGGGGCGAGAGTCGGAGGCGAACGAATACTTTGTATCACGAGTGTTCCGGACGCTCTGGGAACTCGCGATAGCCGTTGTTCGCGTGAGAGATGAGAGTCGCGTGGAAACATGGCTGAGATCGCTCAACGCGCGATCCGTCGGCGACTGATGCGCAATGCAGCAGTGCGCGCGAGATCGCGCGCAACTTCCGCTCGCTAGGCCGTCAAGTTAATTGTTGGTCGGATCAGGACTGGTCACACAGAACAACCAGCTCTCAGTGCTTCCCAACCGCGTCGAGGCTCCGGATCAGCGTGCCGATGGATGCCAAGTGGTGGTCGTCGTGCTCGGCGACGAAGCGCACCATGTCCACCAGCCGCATCGGCCGCTCGAGCCGCGGATGCTGGGCCGTCATGGCGCGCGCGGCCGGATCCCAGGCGTCGAGCCGCTCGACCAAGGCACCGCGCACGCGGCGCACCTCGGCGAGCAGGTCGTCGATCTCACGCAGGTGGTGCCCGGCTTCCCAGGTCCGTCGGTTGGTCATGTCGGCCGGTCGCAGCCGCGGAGCACCCGCCAGGTAATCATCCAGCCGCCCGTCGTGCAGATGATCGAGATCGACGAGGTGGCCGATGTGCTCCTGGATCGACCAGCGCTCACCGTCGCGGCGCACCAGCCACTCGCGCGGAACGTCGCGGATGCGATCTTCGATGCGCGCCGGCGTGCCGCGCACCCGCTCGACCAGGACCGGCCACATCTCGACCGGCTCTTCGAATGGGAACCTGCGCTCGATCCACGGGATCATGGCGCCATTGAAGGCCGGTTCTCGGCTGGACGCAAGTGAGCGGACACGAACCGGCCCGCGGCCAGGTCGTTCTCGTGAAACCATCCGAGCGTCTCCGGCCCGCGCCGGGGGACGAGCCTCGTTTCAGGTGCGTCGGACGTGGGCAGGCGCTCGAACTCGGCGCGCTCGAGCCATACGACCGAGCGGCCGGTGATCCAGGCGTCGAGGTCGGGACGGTCGGAGAACAGGACATCGGCTCCATGCGCCTGCGCCACGGCGAGCGGTCGCAAGGTCCGGCGCTCCGCTTCGATCGCGGCCCGCAATCCAGGCGCCTCACGGGCGCGGGCGGATAAGTTCGCGACCGCGAACGGCAGCGTGAGCAGCAGCGGGATCGAGAGCGCAAGGGCCGGTCTCATGCGCCGGAGAAGGATCGAATGGCGGGCGCCGCCGATCGCGGCCAGCGCGGCGATCGGCGTCCACATCATCACGTAGCGTGGGCTCGGCTCGGTCAGCGTGATCAAGCCGACCGGAATCGCGACGAGCAGCAGCAGCGCCAGCCGTGCGGGCCTTTCGCAACGGAGGTAAGACAAGTACAGGTGCGCCACCGCCAGCGGAGCCGCCGCGTAGCTCGGCGCCGACAGGAGATGGAACAGTGCCCGTGGCGCCTGATGCGTCCACTTGGCGACCAGCCCCGGAGCCGCTTCGCCAATCGCTCGAGCCAGGCTGCCCGGAGCGAGATGGAAGTCACGGAGGGCCGAGAGCTCCGGCCAGCGCTGGGTATAGCAGACGAGCAGCAGCTCGGAGAGGTTCCCGTTGGGGAGCGCGCCGAAGGCGCGCGCGGCCCAGAGCGCCCCCAGGGGAAGCGCCAGGCCGGCGAGCGCCCGCCACCGGTCTTCCCCGCGTTTGAGCAGCGGCAGCGAGACCAGCGCCGCGATCGTCAGCTCGGGACGGGCCAGTGCGCCGATCCCGAGCGCGAGCCCGGCGGTGAGCCCGCGGGGATTGAATCGCCACGTCTGATCGATCGCCACGGCGATCGCGAGCGCACCCACCGCCATCGAGAGGTCGTGCGCGGCGGCATTCCACGAGAGCGGCGAGAGCGCGATGAGGATCAGCGTCGCCGCGCCGGCCGTCGCGCCCCATGATCGCGCCGCCGCACGCGCCGCGAACCAGGCGGCGAGCAGCACCAGCACGGCGCCCAGCCACGCCACGTGCTCGAGGGCTCGCTCGCCGCCGATTCGAATCCACGGCGCCACCATCAGCGGAAGCAGCGGGCCATGGACCCACATTCCCACGGTCCCGTCGGGCGCGCGCAGGGACCAGAGCGGCGGATGGATCACCGTGGTGCGGAAGCCGTCTCCCGCGATCAAATGCCGGGCGACCACGCCGTATTCCCACGGATCGTCGCGCGGGCCGGGTGCGCCGGCGTCGAGCCAGGCGAGTCCGGCGCTCCAGATCAACAGGCCGACCGCCAGAGCCGCCCAACGTTGGCCCGAAGTTCGTCGGTCGTCAGCGCTCCGTGGAGCCATGAATGGGGATTCAATGCGGGCGGAGGGCGGGACGCAAGCGGGCGCGGCTCACGCGGAGATGACCCATCCCGGGCGAAACGCTAGACTTCCGCGCTCGACTCTCGGCCAGGAGGAAGCGTGTCGCAGGATCTCTACGACGTGAAGCCGCGGGTGCGCGAGCGCGCCCATCTCAAGTCCATGGAGGAGTACCAGCGTCTCTACCGGCGCTCGCTCGAAGATCCCGCCGGGTTCTGGGCCGAGCAGGCCAGGAACCTCGACTGGTTCCATCCCTGGAACCACGTGCTCGACGTCGACACCCGGGAGATCGACTTCTCCTGGTATGGGGGAGGCCGGCTGAATGCCTGTTTCAACTGCGTCGATCGCCACGTCGCGACCCACCCCGACCGCACCGCCATCATCTGGGCGGCGGACGAGCCCGGCGTCTACCAACGAGTCTCCTACCGGGAGCTCAAGCACAACGTCTGCCGGATCGCGAACGTCCTGGTCCATCATGGCGTGAAGAAGGGCGATCGAGTGTGCATCTACATGCCGATGATTCCCGAGACCGCCTACGCCATGCTGGCGTGCGCCCGCATTGGCGCGGTCCACAGCGTGGTGTTCGGCGGCTTCTCCGCGGAATCGCTGAGCGATCGGATCATCGACGCGGCATGCGAAGTGGTGATCACGGCGAACGAAGGCCTGCGCGGCGGCAAGAGGATCCCGCTCAAGGCGATCACCGACGAGGCGATCGAGGGCCTCCCGGTGCGCAAGGTGCTGGTGGCTCGCCGCACCGACGCCGCGGTGCCGATGCGCGAAGGCCGCGACCTGTGGCTCGACGAGGAGATGAGGCACCAGCGCTCGACCTGCACCTTCGAGTGGATGGGGTCCGAGGATCCGCTGTTCGTGCTCTACACGTCGGGAAGCACCGGCAAACCGAAAGGGCTGCTCCACACCACGGGTGGATACCTGGTGTACGCGGCTCTGACCCACAAGCTGGTCTTCGACTATCACGAGGACGACATCTACTGTTGCGCCGCCGACGTCGGCTGGATCACGGGTCACAGCTACATCGTCTACGGACCGCTCGCCAACGGCGCCACCACCGTCATGTTCGAGTCGACGCCGGTGTATCCGGATCCGGGCCGCTATTGGCGGATGGTCGACGATCTCGGAATCAACATCTTCTACACCGCGCCCACCGCGCTGCGCGCCATCGCGCAAGCCGGCGACGATCACGTGAAGCGCTATCGCCGCGACAGCCTGCGCATTCTCGGCAGCGTGGGTGAGCCCATCAATCCCGAGATCTGGCGCTGGTACCACGACGTCGTCGGCGGCGGCCGCTGCGCCGTGGTGGACACCTGGTGGCAGACCGAGACCGGCGGAATCCTGATCACGCCGCTTCCCGGTGTCACCCGCACCAAGCCAGGATCGGCGACGCTGCCGTTCTTCGGCATCAAGCCCGTGGTGCTGAATCCCGAATCGGGTCAGGTGCTCGAAGGCAACGGTGTCACCGGTGCACTGTGTCTGGGAACGCCGTGGCCGGGTCAGGCGCGGACGGTGTACGGCGATCATGAGCGCTTCATCGACACGTATTTCAAACAACACAAAGGCTATTACTTCACCGGGGACGGCTGCCGTCGTGACGAGGACGGCTACTACTGGATCACCGGACGCATCGACGACGTGCTCAACGTCTCCGGGCACCGGCTCGGCACCGCCGAGGTGGAGAGTGCTTTGGTGGCGCACGAAGCCGTCGCCGAGGCAGCGGTCGTGGGGTTCCCGCACGCCATCAAGGGGCAGGGGATCTACGCCTACGTGCTCCTGACTTCGGACTACGCCAAGCGGCCGGCGGCGGAGCTCGAGGGCGCGCTCAAGGAGCAGGTGCGCCACGTGATCGGAGGCTTCGCCACGCCCGACGTGGTCCATGTGGCCCCCGGCCTTCCCAAGACGCGGAGCGGAAAGATCATGCGGCGGATCCTGCGCAAGATCGCCGCCGGCGAGTACGACGGCATGGGGGACATCACGACGCTCGCCGAGCCCGAAGTGGTGGAGAAACTGGTCGGGCAGCACCAGGCGCGCGCGAAAGCAACCACCGCGAGCTAGCCCGGTGCCGGCCCGATAAACCTAGGCGACCTTCTTCACCTGTCGCAGCACGTCCTGGTGGTGCTCGGTCTTCACCACCGTGGCCGCGCAGTGCTCTCCAAACGTTTCGAGCATGCGCGCGTGGGTTTCCCCGAACGGCTCGCCGCCGGTGCGCGCCACGCTCACCACCCCGATCGAGGCGCCGCGGAAGCGCAGCGGCACGCACAGCGCCGAAGCGATCGTGCGGCCGTGCTTGATCTCGTCGGGAAAACGCTCGGCCATCACCTGCGGGGTGAGCAGCAGCGTCTCGCCGCTGGCGAACACGTGGCCGGCGATGCCCTTCCCCGGCTCGACGCGCGCGCCGCTGACGAGCACCGAGTCGACGCCGCCCGCCGCTCGCACCTCGAGCATGCCGGTGGCGGGATTGTGCAGCATGATCGAGCACTGGGTCGCCTCCAGGCAGGAAGCCAGCCTTTGCGTCGCCAGCTCGAGCATGCTCGCGAGGTCGAGGCGCAGCTGGAGCTGAGTGCTGGTGTCGAACAGGAACGCGAGCTCGGTGAAGCGCGCCTGCATCGAGGCTTCGCGCACCGCGGCGTCACGCAGCCTGCGCTCGAGCTCACCGAGCTGGCGGTGCTTGTGCTGCGAATAGAGGACGAAGACCAGCACCAGGCCGAGCAGGCCGACCAGCGAAGGCCAGCGCGTCCTGAGGCTGAACCCCTCGGGGCTCTGCCACCAGCTGACCAGGACCAGCGTCACGCAGATCGCGGTCATGAGCAGACCGGCCAGCCCGCTCCAGAGCCGGCGCTGAGAATCGAGGAACCGGTAGCCGCGCGATGCGGCGCCTTCGGTCAGGGTCCTGGCCATGTGCTCCGTTATCGGTCCAGGCGCCGGCCGATTTGAGGCACTCTTTCGAACGCGCACGAGACCCGCGGGCGCCGCGCTTGGAGCTTTTCTCGCGAGTTTGGCAAGCTCCTGACTCGCGTCGCCCTGGAATGCGTAGCGTGTGTCGGCAACCCGGGAGGAATTCTCCATGCGCGATCGCATTCTCGATCCGGATCGCCGGCGCTTCATGAAGCTGGCGTTCGCGGCGCCCATCGTGTTCGCGGCCGGCGTCAAGCTGCGCTGGCTCGGCGACGCGTCGGCGGCCGACAAGCCGCCGAAGCTCTTGGCCACGCCCGAGTGCGGCGACGATGACGAGCCCACGCCGGAAGCCACCGAGGGGCCGTTCTTCAAGACCCACTCGCCTCTGCGCACGTCGCTGATCGAGAAGGGAACCGGGGGCACGCGGCTGGTGGTGACCGGCAAGGTGTTCACCGTCGGATGCGAGCCGGTCTCGGGCGCGCTCATCGACTTCTGGCAGGCGGACCACGATGGCGAGTACGACAACGCCGGCTTCAAGCTTCGCGGCCATCAGTTCACCGACGCTCAAGGCCAGTGGAAGCTGGAGACCGTGATGCCCGGCGTCTATCCGGGCCGCACCCGCCACATCCACGTCCGGGTGCAGGCCAGGAAGGGACGGCTGCTCACCACCCAGCTCTTCTTCCCCGACGAGGCGCGCAACCGGCGCGACTTCATCTTCGATCCGGAGCTGGTGATGGCGCTGCGAGAGCAGAGCGGACGCCGCGAAGGGCGGTTCCACTTCGTGCTACCCGCCTGAGCGCGGAAGGGAGAGAGGCGCCGGAGCGGCGCCCCTCTTGGCGAACGACTACATCACCAGCGTGCCGGTCCTGAGCAGGTAGGCGAGGCGGCCGCGCTGCTCGGCATCGAGCAACGCGTGGATCCTGGCCAGCGAATCCACCACCTTCTGCTGCACCGCTTCGGCGCTCCGTGTGCGCAAGCGCGTGGCCTCGGCCGCTTTCTCGCGATCGAAGCTCTCCAGGGCGGCGGCATCGGCCAGCAACGACAGCGCGCGCCGGTCATCGACATCCGCCTGAGCGCGCTCCGTCTTGAGGTCGTTGAGGATCGCCGCCAGCTCGGCCATCTGCGACTCCTGGAGCCCCAGCTTCCACGCGAGGAAGCGGAGGGGACGCCTGACGCCGAAGCGCTCGCCGGGATAGTGATGGTGCTCGTAACGGTGGGTGGGACGCCCGGAAGATCCGCAGCAGGCGCCGCGGTGGGCATGGGAATGATGACACATGAGGATTTCCTCCACTCGCCGGGGATCATGCCGCCGGCGGTTCCAGAGCGCGGGCACCATGCCTCGCGCCGAGAACAACGGTAGCAGGGCGGTCAAGATGGAGATGCTTCGTGGTAATTCCTTACTCTCCCCGGGGAGAGTAAGGAATTGCCTGGCTCCGAATCCGGGGAGTCTTGGAAACCATCAGCCAGGAGCTGTTAGGTCGATGCGACTCGACGTGCTGCTCCACGAGCTGCGTCTCTACAAGAGCCGTTCGCAGGCGGCTCTCGCGATCGAGGAGGGCCAGGTGCTGGTTGCTGGCCGCCCAGCAAAGGCGAGCCGTGACATCGAAGCCGGCGCCCGGCTCACGATGACCGGCGAATGGGGCACACGCACGATCGAGGTGCTCGAGCTGCCCCGGCGCTCGATGCGGAAAGCGGACGCGCACAAGCTGGTGCGTGAAGTGCCCGACCAGGGCTAGCCCGGTGGCCAGGTCATCGTCCGCCCGCCGAGCAGATGGAAGTGCAGGTGGAACACCGACTGGCCCGCACCGGGGCCCACGTTGGTGACGAGCCGCCAGCCGCCTTCCACTCCTTCCGCGCGGGCAATGCGCGACGCCAGCGTGAACAGCTCGCCCAGCATCGTGCCATGCTCGGGTCTGAGCGCTTCCGCGGAGTCGGCGAGGTGCTGCTTGGGAATCAGCAGCACGTGCGTCGGCGCCTGGGGACTCATGTCGCGGAACGCCAGCACCTGGTCTGTCTCGTCCACCTTCGACGTGGGCAACTCGCCCGCAGCGATCCTGCAGAAGATGCACGCGCTCACTTCCCGCCTCCTTTCACGAAACCAGGTCCTGCGTCGCCGAGGCCAGCTCGCGCAGCCGCTCGATCACGCGCTGGGTGGCGAAGGTGTCGAGCGCGCAGTAGCGGCGCAGCGATTCGCGAATGCGCTCCCGGTCGAACAGATCGCTGGGCTCTCCCTTCAACATGAGCCGTGAAAGCAGGCATCCCGCCAGGCGTCCCGCCGCCACGGCTCCGGTGTAGCGCACGTCGGGAGCGAGCGCCGGCGCCACGGACTTGAGGCCGAAGCGTCCATGGAAGGCCGGGTGGTACACGAACTGCCGCAGGATGGGCAGCGGATCGCGGAGCCGCTCGCGCAGCTCCCGGAGCTCGGCGGCGCGTTCCGGCACCGAATCTTCGAGGCTGGCGATCACCTCCGCCTCGAACTCCGCGTGGTAGGCGACGATCGTGCGTGCTCCGCGACAGGCATCGATCAACCGGCTCGCGATCTCACGGCGCGGGTCTTCGCCTTCGGTCGCGAGCCATCCGATCTCCTCGAAGACTCCGCCGCGCTCCAGGCGGCAGCTGAACTGCACCGGAATCGCCTCGAATGGATGCGTGCCGGGCCATACCGGGATGGCCGGGCTCACCGTCTCGAAGTCCAGATAGGCGAGAGGTGGCTCGAAGATGGTGAGCGCTTCGGCGAGCCCGGGCTCGACGATGATCCTCCCCTCGCGCACCGCGCGAATCTGGCGCAGCGCCACCGGGTCGAGGTCGATGCCTTCGGGCACCGAGCTGACATCGGCCACGGTGTGGAGTCCCTTGGCCGCGAGCTCGAACGCCACGGCGCCCGCGCGGTAGAGCGTGGTGACGTGGTGGGGCGGCACGTCGGCCCAGCAGCGGCGCATGAACGGACAGGGATAGGGGTTGGTGCAGTGGGGGCCGATCGCGACGTCGGGCAATGGACCGTCCAGCACCTTCAGCTGGCTCTCGACCGCCGCGGGGATCTCGGGCAGCAGCTCCTCGACGCCCTGGGTGACGTCGTCGCGCGCGAAGAGGCGGTCGAGGTCGGGATGCACGCACTCGGGCTCGAGCCGCATGATCTCGACCCGCTCGAGGGGAATCCCACTTTGCCGCAGGACCCACGTCTGGATCGCGGCATCCTGGAGATGGTGCAGGCGCGGCCGGGTCGTGGCCTTCACCTCGATCAGCACGAAGGCATCCGCTTCGCGGTCGAGGATGTCGACCGCGACGTAGGTCCCGTTCGCCATGAAGGCCGCCTCGTAGAGGCGGCGCCGCCCCGCGTCGAGCGCCTCCCGGGTTGCCTGAACCCGAGCCGTGAGGTCGTCATAGGCGCCGGGGATCATCACGCCGCCCGGCAGTGCCCGGCGGGCCCGCTCACCGACTTCGTGGCCTTCCTCGAAGCGGGCGCGGGCCTCCAGATTGGGGATCAGCTCGAGGGCGCCCGGCTCATGGACTCTCCACCAGAGCTGCTTGTGGCATTGAAGACCGTGAAGGAACCGGGTCTTGGAGAGCCGCCTCTCGGTCGAAGCGTTGTCCATGCGGGCAAATGTACCGCGCTTTGCGCGCGGCCGAAGGGGGGCTACTCGGAACGTGGGCGGTGTGGCCACGACTGCATGCCGCACTGGCTGGCCAGGGCGGAACCCTGAGATTCCTATCGACCTTGGCGGTTGTCTGGTCCAAGATCGTGCCTCGCGCGCGCGGCTCATCCGATGCGATCCACTCCCGAGCGATCGTTCCGGCAGAGCCGACGGCGTGTGTGTTCGTGCGCTCTCGTCGTTCGACCGCGTGCGGCGGGATCGCAGGTGTCGAGACGGGATTCCCAGTCCCCCAGGGGCCCGACGCTCCACCTGCACCCGCCGCCTCGACCTCGATCATTCCTCGGCGCACCGAAAATCCTTCCCAGCGTTGGCGTTCCGGCAGAAAGGCGCTTGACCTTCGCTTGACGGAGCGTAGGATTGGCGCGGCTACGGCATCAACGGGTCCTGGTTGATCCGGCGGTCTACCATCGTCGGGCGAGCGTACTCGCGCGCCCTCCCAAGCGTTTTGGATTTCGCTTATGCATCGTGCGTCCCCAGCGCCAGCGCGTTTCCCTCGCCCGGACTCGACCAACGCCCGCTGGGAATGAACCCCTCCTCTGGAAGGAGGCTCTCGCTTCCCTGAACGGGCGAGCCTGCGTTTCGAATCGCGTTTCCGAGTCCCCCTCGAACCTCTCTCTAGGAGGAACGCCATGAAGCGCTTCTTTCGCGCCGTCAGCGTGGTCGCATTCCTGATCGCGACCACAGCGGGCGCGGCGTGGTCCCAGTCCGTAGACGATGAGTTGGGTGAAGCGATCTCGACGGTCGATGGCAAGAAGCTCTACTTCGTCGAGCTCAACAATCCGCCGACCGCAGACGGCGGAGACCTCACCGCCATCCTGGCCGAGCAGACCGCCTTCCGCGGCGCGGCCAATGCAAGAGGGATCGGTTACACCGAGCGCAGCGCCCACCAGAAGCTGTGGAACGGTCTCTCGGTCGCCGTCGATCCCAAGGACCTCGGCAAGCTTCGCCGGCTGGGCGGAATCAAGTCCGTGCAGCCCGTGATCGAGATGAGCCTCCCGAACGAGCCGCCGGGTGAAGAGATCGACCTGAGCACCGCGCTGCAGATGACGGGCGCCAACGTGGCCCAGAACTCTCTCGGCCTGTCGGGCGCGGGCATCAAGGTCGGCATCATCGATACCGGTCAGGACTACGATCACGTGGCATTCGGTGGCGACGGTGTGTCCCGCAGCGACAGCCCGCTGTTCCCGACCTCACGCTCGATCGTCGGCCAGGATTTCGTCGGCAACACCTGGGCGCCTGGGCAGGTTCCGGTTCCGGATGCTCGGCCCGATGACTGCAACGGCCACGGCACCCACGTGTCGGGAATCGTCGGCGCGGGCGGAGGTTTCCCCGGGGTCGCCCCCGCGGTCAGCTTCGGCGTCTACAAGGTGTTCGGATGCGGCAACACCACGGCCGCCGATGTCATGCTGCTGGCGATGGAGCGGGCGTTCGACGACGGCATGGACGTCATCAACATGAGCATCGGCGCCGCGCTCCAGTGGCCGACCTACCCGACGGCCGCGGCGGCGAAGAGCCTGGTGAACCAGGGCATGGTCGTCGTGGCGTCGGCGGGCAATGACGCCGTGTACGGCACGTATGCGGGCGGCGCGCCGGGCGTCGGCGAGAAGGTCATCAGCGTCGCCTCGTTCGACAACACGCACA
>DASTBI010000010.1 GCA_035712145.1 Candidatus Eisenbacteria bacterium
GCACGGCGCCTGGGTCGCGTTTGCGAGCCGAGGGAACCCCGGATGGCCGAAGTACGAGCTGCAGCGCAGGGCGACCATGCGGTTCGACAAGACCTCGGAAGTCGTGAACGATCCCCGATCCACCGAACGGGCACTGTGGGAAGGGGTGCGCTAGGCTGTCCAGTTCGGACCGGGTGTTTTCACATTGAGGCTCCACCGTGGTCCACATGAGACCGCTATGCCGCCCGACCCTTGTGAGGGAACAGCCGCGGACAGAACAGCATCCCCGGTGTCCGTCCCTTGAGCCGGTAGCCGCGATGCGGTCGTTCGAAGTTGTAGAAGCGGAGGTACTCCTGCAGGTCGCGCTCCATGGGCCGCAGGCCGCGGTAGTACGTGCGGCGGAACGCACAGCGCCACAGCTCGGTCAGGATCGTGCCCTGCAGGCGTTCGACGAAGCCGTTGGTCCACGGATGACGTGGCCGCGTCCGACGATGCTGGATCCTCAGGCGCGCACAGGTGGTCACGAACGCCGCCTGGAACTCCGGGCCGCCGTCGGTCAGCACGGCTTTGAGCCGGTGGCCGGCCTCCTTCAGTGTGGGCAACACCTGTTGGCGCAGAAAGCGACTCGCGGTCACGGCGTCGTGTTCGGTCGAGATCATCGCGATCGCGAACGAGCTGGCCGCGTCGCAGGCCGTGTATTGCCAGACTTTGCCCACTCCCTTGAGTTGCCCGATGTAGAACGTGTCGAGGCACACCAGATCGCCGGGCCGCTTCGCCTCGACGTGCACTTCGCTCCCCGCCAGTGCGGTGCGCAGCGATCGACGCGTCCGCTCGGTCAGCAGCCCGTCCTGCATCGCCCGCTGCTCGAGTTGAGTCAGCCGCTCCCACCGGGTCTGGAGTCCGTGGCGCCCGAGGATCCCATACACGCCCGAGGCGCTGACCCGCCAGCCGCCGAAGCTCGGCCGCGCCAGCTGATCGGCGATGCGCTGCGGTCCGTGGGTCGGCCAGGCCAGGGCGTAGGCCAGTACGGCGTGCTCGAGCTCGGGCGCCGACTGGCGCCCCCAGCGCTGTGGTCGCGTCGGCCGCGGGTGCAGCCCGGTGTCGCCATAGGCCAGAAAGCGCCGCCGCCAGCGATAAAAGAGCGTTCGCGAGATCCCGAACTGCCGGCAGGCCTCCGAGACGTTGCCCGTCTCTTCGGCCCGCTTCATGACTTTGAGGCGCAGCGCTACTACACTTTCCGCGAGGGTCATGAGGCACGCTCTCCTTTCGTAGTTTGCAAGACCACGATTGGAGAATGCCGAACGACCCTCGTTTTGTCAGGGGTGAGTCGCTGGCGGCTTCACCACATGCCCGCTGAGCCACGATCTCGCTGCTCCCTGAGTTCCAGGTCATGGGTCTCGACGCCCAAAGTGCAAACACTACGTCCGAATCGGACAGCCTAGTCGACTCACTTTCCGGTAGATTGCGCGCCCTCCTGGTGGCCTCGAGCGGAGGGTTCGATTGAGCGCGGATTCGCTGTGGGCGATGTGCGTGCTGCTGCTCGTGGACGGGGCGACGTTCGCCTTCTTCACCACTCC
>DASTBI010000011.1 GCA_035712145.1 Candidatus Eisenbacteria bacterium
TCACGTCGTTGAGGCGCTCTGCGACCTCGTGTACCGACTTGCGGACGGTCTTCCCCTCTTCGCTCTGGGCACGGAGCAGCTGCTCCTGGTGAGCCACTTGGTAGCCGCGCTGATCTCGGAGCAGCGCGAAGCACCGCCGCAAGATCTTGGCCGCCAGTGCGCACGAGGCCTGCTTGTAGTGTTTGCCGCGCGCCGTCAGTCGCCGGTGGAACGCCCGTAGCTCGGGATCGTAGTGGCGGCTGATCTCGGCTGCGAGATAGGCGCAGCCACGCAGCACCGGATCACCGTGCTGGGTGAGCGGCTGGTTCGCCGTGTCGGTGCCGGCACTGCTCTTGAGGCGCGCGCACAGGCCCGAGAGTGCCACGACCTGATCCGCGTTCGTGAAGCGCCCGGGCTCACCGATGTAGGCCGTGATCGCCCCGGCCAGGTAGTCGCCCAGTCCGGGGACGCTGGTCAGCCGAGTATCGGGGTCGAGCTCGCCATAGAGCTCGGCGATCCGTTCCCGCAGCGCCTGCTGGCAGCGCTCCTCGGCTTCCAGCAAGTCGAGATCCTGGTTCACCAGCAGCTGCAAGTCGTCGTAGCACAGGTTGAGCTCGGGAGCATTTTCGATCACCTGCCACAGACGTTCGGCCCGTGGCGCGTCGAACTTGCCCAGGGCCCGCTTGCGCAGCAGCACGCTCAACCGCCGGCGCCCCAGTCGGCGGGCCTTGGCAGGGTCCAGATATCGTCGGCAGAACAGCAGCGACGCCCCGCAGTAGCGATCCCGGAACACCGCTTCGTACCCGGGATAGACCATCAGCACGCGGGTCATGATCCGCCGCTTGCGATTGGCCATCTGCCCCTTGAGCTGCCACGACTGGCGCACCAAGCGCCGCAGCATGTCCCACTTCGCGGCGCTCGCGGTCGCCGGCCGCAGTGCCGGATCGACCACCGGCAGTCGCGACAGCGCCTCGGCGTCGATCGCGTCGTTCTTGGTGTGGCGCCGGTAGAACGTCCGCAGCGCCGTGCTCTTGGAAGGCGACACCAGGTACACCAGCGCCCCAGCACGTTGCAGCGGATGCACCAGCTCGAGCCAGAAGCTCTGAGTCGCTTCGATCGTGTAGACCGCCTCGACCTCGTCCCCGGCCACCCGCTGCAGTCCCTGCTGCAACTCCACCATCGCCGCCTTGCCGCGGCCGATCCGGAACGACTTGCCCAATCGTTCGCCAGCGGCATTCGTAACCTGAACCTGGTGAAACGTCCCGCCTAGATCCACGCCCGCATAGACTCGTGGCTTCATCCCTGAACCTCCTGTCCTGGGCTCAGGGCGACTTCCCTGCACCGGCGCGGCGTGCCACACGCTAGTCTTCGACTCGAGGTCGTCCTCGCAGGCGCCTCCGTTCCCTCAATCGTGGCGAGTCGGCCGGGTCGGGTTACCCATCTGACTCTCGAGGTCGCACGCGGCGCCTCAAACGAACAATCGGTACCCCGAGCCCGGCCGACATATTGCCGCTTCGAACGGCCAGCAGAGAGTGAACGTACTAGCGAACCACGGTGACCTTGCGCACGCGCGGCCCGGTGGAGGTCTGGAGCGCGATCAGGTAAACGCCGGCCGGCGCCAGGGCGCCGGCATCGTCCCTCAGGTTCCACTGAACCGTGTGGAATCCGGGACCGAGGTCGGGATTGTCGAGCAAGGCGCGCACGCGCCGTCCTGCGAGGTCGACCACGGTGAGCCTCGCGGGACTGGATTCCGCGGTCTGGAAGCGAAGCGTGACGCCGAAGCGCGCAGGGTTCGGAAACGGCGGAGCCAGATCCACCGCCGCGGCTTCGAGCGACGGCAACGGAACGTCCACCGAGCTCGAGCCTCCGGCCCGCCACGCGTAGATGTCGGGTGTTCCCACGCCGCCACGCTCGTCGGACCACGCGACGAAGCAGCCCGCGCCATCGGCGAGCACGGCGGGCCGCATCTGGGCGTTCGTCGCGTCGCAGACCAGCGAGCCATTCGTCTCCCAGCCGTTCGCGGTGCCGCCCGACGATGTGACGCGCTTGGCGTAGATGTCGGCGGCGCCGGCTCCGGCGCGGGCGTCGGACCACGCCAGATACATGCCGTTGGCCGGATCCGGCACGACGATGGCGTCGAACTGGTCCCCGGTCGCGTTGCACATCACCGCCCCGTCGGCGTTCCACTGGACGGCTCCCGAGCCGTTGACGCGCTGAGCATAGATATCGCCCGCGCCGCCCCGGTAGTCGGTCCAGATCACGATCGCTCCACCGCCGCCGTCGGGCACGATGCCGGCGCTGTACTGCTCCGACAGGTCGGTGCACAACGGCACGCCGCCCACGGCCCATTGCCGGGCGCCCGAAGCGTTCAATCGCTGGGCGAAGACATCGGCGTTGAAATCGCGGTAATCGTCCCACGCCAGGATGGCTCCGCCGAATCCGTCGGGCACCAGACGCGGAGCGAGCTGCTCGTATCTAGCCGTGCATGCCGCGATTCCATTCGACGCCCAGAGCGAGGCGCCCAGCGCGCTCACTCGCTGTGCGTAGACGTCGGGATCGCCGTTCCGCGCATCCTGCCAGGCCACGAACACGCCTCCGGCTCCATCGCCGATCATCGACGGAAAGAACTGGTTGCCGGTCGCGATGCAGAGCGGAATTCCATTGGCGCCCCATTGCGGCGCCCCCGCCGCGCTGACGCGCTGGATGAAGAGGTCGGACGAGACGCCGTCGCGGTCGTCCTGCCACGCGATCGTCGCCCCGCTGGCATCGGCCATCAGGCTCGGGTAACCCTGCGAGCGCGCGAGCGCGCACACGGCGAGCCCGTTGGACGGCCAGCCGCTCGCGATCGCGGCGCTTCCGGTGATGCGCTGGATGTAGACGTCGGATTCCCCGCCCGGCACGCGATAGTCCTCCCACGCCATGTAGAAGCCTCCCGCCCCGTCCGGCGCCATCACCGCGAGCTTCTGATCGCCGCTCGCGGTGCAGACCGCGTAGCCGTCGGCAGGCCAGCCGGGGGCGACGGAGCCGCTTGCGTTCAGACGCAGCACGTAGAGATCGCTGGTGCCGGTGCGGTCGTCCTGCCAGGCGACGAACATGCCGTCGCTGCCGTCCGCGATGAGGAGCGTGTTGGCCTGGTCGCCGGCGGCGCTGCACACGACGTTGCCGTTGGCGCTCCACGCCGCGAGAGCGGGACGATGCGCGAGAATGGCGAGCGCGAGCACGAGGCTCGGCGCGAGGCGAATGCGAGCGAACAACGGGCGGCCCTCCGGTGAGCTGACGGCTCCGAAGGGCGGGGGGGCGGAGCGAACGCGGATGATTTTACCGGCTCGTGCAACGAGAGGCACGAGATTCGTCG
The DNA here is from genome assembly GCA_035712145.1 of Candidatus Eisenbacteria bacterium. Taxonomy (NCBI): domain Bacteria; phylum Candidatus Eiseniibacteriota; species Candidatus Eiseniibacteriota bacterium. Next base: position 3,335 of record DASTBI010000011.1, read on the forward strand.
TCAATTCTGTCGCGCAAAGTGCAACGGGATTGCCGAATGCGCGATGCGATCCAGCGCCGGTTCAGCCCCGCCGCGCGGCGCGCAGACTCTGCGGCGTGATCGGGAGGCGGCGGACGCGAATCCCGGTGGCGTCGAACACGGCATTGGCGACCGCCGGCGCCACCATCGGCACCGCATGCTCGCCGAAGCCGCCGGGCTTGGCCTGGCTGGATACCAGGTGAATCTCCGTCACCGGCATCTGGTTCATGCGGATCACCGGAAAATCGGCGTAGCCTCCCGGAACGGCGCGCCCCTGCTTGAACGCGACCGCCCCTCCGAGCGTGTAGGAGAGGCCCCAGGTGATGCCGCTCTCCGCCTGCCCCTGCACGCCGAGCGGATTCAGCACCAGGCCGCAGTCCACCGCGCACACCATGCGGTGGACACGCAGATCGGAGAGGTCCTTCGCGACGCTGACCTCGGCCACCTGCGCGATGTAGCTGCCGCCGTGATACACGCTGGCCGCGATGCCGCGCCCGCGCAGCCGGTCGCTCGCGGCCAGCGGCCGATCCCATCCCGCGCGCTCGGCGGCAAGCCGATGCACGTGCGCCAGACGGCTCGGGTCGACGGGATGAGAACCAATCTCGCGCACGCCGCCGGTCAGCAGGTCGAGACGAAAGCGGAGCGGATCCACGCCGGCCAGCCGCGCCAGCTCGTCGATGAACGACTCACGGCCCCACACGGTCGGCGGATACTCCACCGCGCGCCAAGGCCCGTACGGCACCGGGCTCGGCACGTCGGCGGTCAAGGCGTGCAGGTTCGCGATGTCGTAGGGATTGTCGAAGGCGCCCCACGGACTCTGGTCGGACTCGTAGGCGTCCGCCGCCTTGGGAGTGGCCGGTCGTGGGCCGTAGAGATCGCGCCCTTCATGGATGTCGTAGATGGTCAGATCGCTCGACGTGGAGCGGTGGACGAGCGCGACCAGCCTGCCCTGGGCGTCGAGGCCGCCGCTCAGTCGCTGCGCGGTGCAAGGCTCGAAGAAACCGGATCGCATGTCGTCCTCCCGCGTCCACACGACCTGCACCGGACGGCGGAGGGCCTTGGAGATCTCCGCGGCTTCGGCGAGATAGTCGGCGAACAGACGGCGGCCGAAACCGCCACCCAGCAAGGTGGCGTGGATGCGGATTTGCTCCTTCGGGAGACCGGTGACCTTGACGGCCTGGGCCATGGAACGCACCTGGGACTGCGTCGGCACCCAGAACTCGGCGCGGTCGGCGCGAACGTCCGCTGTGCAGTTCATCGGCTCGAGCGGCGCGTGCGCCTGGAAAGGGAACACGTAGCTGGCTTCGTGGCGCCGGGCCGCCGACGCGAGCGCCGCTTCGGCATCACCTTGCTTGCGCACGCGGAACGAAGCCCGTGCGAGCCACCCATCGAGCGCTTTCTCGAAATGGTCCGAGTCGAACTCGCGATGCTCACCCAGATCCCAGTCGATGTGGAGCGCCGAGCGCGCCCGCATGGCGGCCCAGGTGCTGGTGCCCACCACGGCCACCCCATGCTGGATGCCCGTCCGCACGGGCATGACCGCGATCACACCTGGAGCGCCGCGGGCCGCGGCGTCGTCGATGGTCCGGATTCGCGCTCCCAGCACCGGCGCCCGCTCGATGCTGGCGAACACCATGTTGGGCACGCGAACGTCCATGCCGTACTGCGCTCGCCCGGTCACGATGTCCGGACCGTCGATGCGCTTGACCGGCGTGCCGAGCAGCTTGAAGGAGGCGGGGTCCTTGAGCCGTGGATTCTCCGGCACGGGCATCTTCGCCGCATCCGTGACGAGCTGGCCGAAGCGCAGGCGCCTCCGGCTCGCGGCATGCACGACCGATCCGGCCTCCGCGCGGCACTCGGCGGCCGGCACGCGCCACCGCTGCGCGGCCGCCGCGATCAGCATTTCGCGCGCCGTCGCGCCGGTTCGGCGCATCGCCTCGAACGTGCTCGTACTGCTGCCGCTCCCGCTGGTGTGGAGACGGATCTTGTCGAACTCGGGCCCGGTCACGGCCTGCTCGATCCGCACCCGACTCCAATCGGCTTCGAGCTCTTCGGCCACCATCATCGGAAGCAAGGTGCGAACGCCCTGTCCCATCTCGTGGCGGACCACGATCACGGTGATCCGGTCGTCCGGAGTGATTCGCAGGAAGGCATTCGGCTGCCACTCGCCATCCGGAGTCTGCCCATTCGCCAGCTCCGGGACGAAGGTGGCGAGCACCAGGCCCGACCCCGCGAACGCTGCGCGCTGCAGGAACTCCCGGCGAGTGATCGTCACCGTGCGCCTGCGCGGCCCGCGGCGCGCCGGATGGCTTCACGCATGCGGTTGTACGTGCCGCAGCGGCAGACCAGGTCGGACATCGCCGCGTCGATCTCGGCGTCGGAGGGGGCCGGGTTCTCCGCCAGCAATGCGGCGGCCGCCATGATCATTCCGGGCTGGCAGTAGCCGCACTGCGAGACGTCGAGATCGAGCCACGCCTGCTGGCAGCGATGCAGCGCTCTCGAGCCGAGCCCCTCGATGGTGGTGAACCGTTTGCCGGCCGCGGCGGCGATCGAGATCTGGCAGGAGCGCACCGCCTGTCCCGACTCGTGCACGGTGCAGGCGCCGCAGACGCCCTGGCCGCATCCGTACTTGGTGCCGGTGAGCCCCAGCGCGTCACGCAGCACCCAGAGCAAAGGGGTGTCCGGCCCGGACTCGACGGTATGAGAACGTCCGTTGATGGTCAGCGCATAGCTCGGCACGCGTTCCTCGCTGCGGAACCGGCATGCTCGAACCGCTCCGCGCCGCCCTCAATCCCTTGCCGACGAGGGACGTGATTTCGAGGACGAGTGCTGGTCAGCGCTCGGCGATCTCCATCAGCCCTCGCTCGGCCGCTTCGCGCACCGCGCTGACCAGCCGGTCGCCGCCATAGGGCTTGGGCAGGAAGACGGCCACCTTGCCGGAGGCCGCGAGCTGCGGCATGTCGGCGCGGTATCCGCTGGCCGCGATCACGCGAGCCGTCGGATCGAGCCCCAGGATCTCGTCGAGCAAGGCACCTCCCGAGGTCCCGGGCACCCACAGATCCAGAACGACGGCACGAATGGACTGTCCCTCGCCGTGCACGAAGGTCAGCGCCTCGTGTCCATCTCCGGTGACGAGCACTCGGTATCCCGCCTGGCTCAGGCTCTGCTCGGCGAGCTCGCGAAGCGAGGATTCACCTTCGACCACCAGCACCGTGTCGGGCTCGGGCGCCGGGGCTTCGACCTCGGGAAGCGGAGGCCCTCCGATCGGGAACGCCGTGACCTCCATGGCCGCATCGAGGCCCGTATCGCGTGACGGCTCTTCCTGGACCCGAAGCCGGGCGGGGAGTGAAGCGTCCGGCAAAGGCGCCGCGCTCGGCACCATCGGGCCTCCGGGCTGCTCGACCACCGCGATCACCGCGTCGAAGGTGTCGGAGCGCCACAGGCTCACCGGCACGGCGCCGGCGCGGAGCTCGACCACCGCGTCGTCGCGCCGCACGCGCAGATCGTCCACTTCGGCCGGTTGCCCGGTGCGCAGCGCGGTGGGGATGGGAAGCTGCTCGAGAGGATAGGGCGAGCCGTCCCTGCGCTCGCAGCGCATCGTCGAGAGCAGGCTGAGGATGTCGCGCGTCGCATCCATCGGGATTCCGAACAGCTCTTTCCAGCGAGCGTTCACGTACACCGGGCGACCGTCATCGCGGCGCACCACCATGACGCCGACCGGCAGGCAGCGCAGCACGAGCTCGTGGCGGTGCTTGGCCTCGAGCAGCTCTTCCTCGTGTGACTGGAGCCGCTCGGCCATGGCGTCGAACGCCCGTGCGATCGGCTTCAGGGCGCCGTGTCTCATGCCGGTGCGCGCGCCGCGCTCACCGAGATCGAAGCGATCGATCGCTTTGGCGACGCGCGCCACCGAGCGGCCGAGCGAGAGCCAGGTGACGAGCGCGGCGGCCAGCACCAGTGCGAGGAGCCCGATCGCGATGATGCCGTTGGCCCGCAGCGCGCGGCTTCGTGCCGACGCCATGGCGCTCGAGAAGTCGAATCGAGCGAGCACGAATCCCGCACCCGGCGCCGGAAGCGGCGGTCCTATCAGGCTGGCGTCCGGAGGCCCGTGCTCGAGCCGGATGGGGAGCGCCGCCACGAGGATGGGGCCGTCCATGTCGAGCCGCGGGCCATCCCCGCCGGCCCGACCCGCGAGCTGGAACGCCGGGGCGAGCGCGGCCGCTTCGACGTCGGGCCCGCGCGCCGGGTTCGACGCCATCAGGTGCCCTTGCACGTCGGTGACGGCCGCGGCGCGTGCTCCGGGGACCTGCAGCAGCGGCTGAAGCGCGTCCCCGAGCGCAGCCTCGCGTCCGGTGGCGTACGCGCGCTCGATCTTCGGGACGGCCTCGAGCAATGCCACGCGGGCCGTCTCTTGCGCGCGCGCCTCGACCGGCTTCTCGGCGCGGTCGAGATCGAACGACGTCTTGAGCGCGAGCAGGCCTCCGCCCACCACCAACAGGGTCAGGCACAGCCGGATTTGCAGCGAGGTCATCGCGGAACCGCCTCCTTTCGGTTTCGCTCCCCGGGCGGGGCTTTCAGTAGTCCCAGCGGGCCGTGAAGTGCGACGGCCAGCGGCCTTCTCCGAGTCTCGATCCGCTCGCGCGGGCGATCGACGAGAAGATCGTGAGTTCGGGAGTCACGTTTCCGTCGATCGATTGCATGGCCTCTTCCAGCACCGACAGGCGCCGGCGGATCTCGCGTGGCGTCACCGTCGCCGCCTGGCGCCGCAGCTCCGCCTCGCGGTCGCCGTGCGCCAGCGCCTCGGCCGGCATCTCCGCCTGCACACGCAGGACATCCCGCAGCCACAGCTGGTGGAACTCGAACATCCGCTTCAGCGATTCACGGCCCGTCTTGCCGTAGTTCATGAAACCCTGCGCCGCTCTCCATAGGCGGGTGGCGTCTCCGCGCAGCGCGGGCTGGAGCAGAGCCATGGCCTCCTCCCGGACCGCCTGCGCATCGGTGTCGCGCAGGCTCAGGGCGCGGGCCAGGCTCCCACCCGAGAGCGCCGCGAGCAGGCGAGCCTCCGACCTGGGCACGTTGGCCCGCGTCTCGAGGAACGAGCGAAGGCGCGCTTCGCTGAGCGGGGCCAGCCGGACTTTCTGGCAGCGAGAGCGGATGGTGGCGGGAAGCCTGGGCGGACGTGCGGTGGTCAGGACCCACACCGTGGAGGCGCCGGGCTCCTCGAGCGCCTTGAGCAGGGCGGAGTACTGGTCCTCTCGCATCCGGTCGGCGTCCCGCACCACGACCACGCGCCGCGCCGCTTCGTAGGGCGCGTAGGACAGCTCGCGCAGCAGCTCACGCGTCATCGACAGCCGGATCGAGGCGGCCTTCTCGTAGACGAAGACGAAGAGTGGGTCCTCGCGCACGCCCTGGACGATCTGGGCAATGGTCTCTTCGAGCTGGCGCTCCTCGCCGGAAACCGGAAACAGGAACTTGAGATCGGGATGCTGGAGCGATGCCGTCTTGTGGCAGGCGCCGCACTGGTTGCACGCATCCCCCGTGCTGGCGTCCATGGGGCTTCCATCGCTCGCCGCTCGGGCGCCCGGCGACCGCTCACACAGCAGGGCGCGCGCGAACGCCAGCGCCGCGGTCCCCTTGCCGACCCCGGACGGCCCCTGGAACAGGTACGCGGTCGAAGGCCTTCCTTGCTTCACCACGCTGGTCAGGAACGACGCGACGGCTTCCTGACCGAGCAGATCACCGAGTCGAACGATCGCCACGCGCGCAGCATACATGGCGGAGCCGTTCCACGCAGCGATTCATGATGGCGCAAGGTGGCGAGGGCTTCCGGGCGATGGCAGGATGCGGCGAATGTTTCCCCGGGCCGTGTGGCTGCTGTTCATCGGCACGCTGATCAACCGCTTCGGCGGCTTCGTGCTGGTGTTCCTGATCCTCTACCTCACCCGGGGAGGCTACTCCGCGGCGCAGGCAGGCCTGGCCGTCGGCGCCTACGGCGTGGGCGCGATCGCCGCGTCGCTCATCGGCGGGTTCCTGGCCGACCGGATCGGACGCCGGGGGACGATTGCGCTGTCCATGCTCTCGGCGGCCGTCGCCATCCTGGCGCTCGAGCGCGCCAGGAGCTTTGGCGCGATCGTGGCGCTCGTCGCACTCACCGGTCTCACGGCCGAGGCGTATCGGCCGGCGGCGAGCGCGATGCTCGGGGACCTGGTCGAGCCCGCCCGGCGAGTCACTGCGTTCGCGTGGTATCGGCTGTCGATCAATCTCGGCGCCGCGCTCGGCCCGCTGCTCGGCGGGTGGCTCGCCCAGCACTCGTTTCGCTGGCTCTTCTGGGGCGATGCCCTGTCGTGCGCGATCTACGGCGTGCTGGCGCTGGCGCTCCTGCCGGAGACCCGGCCGGTGGTCAGGCCGCCGGCGTTCGAGGCCGAATCGTCGATCGCGATTCGCGCGGAGCCGAGCGGCGGGCGCACATGGCTGCGCGATCCCTGGATGATGCGCTTCCTGATCGCCTCCACGCTCACCTCGATCGTCTACGCGCAGATGCACTCGACGTTCGCGCTCCAGGTGACGGCCCGCGGACTGAGCGACGCCACGTACGGGGTGCTGATCGGGCTCAACGGACTCGTGGTGCTGGCGCTCGAGCTCCCGATCGCCTCGATCACCCAGAGACTTCCCAAGCCGCCGGTGATCGCGTTCGCGTTCGTGATGCTGGGCATCGGCTTCGGTCTGACCGGGGTCGCCGCGACGGCATGGCTGCTCGCTGGGACGGTGGTGATCTGGACACTCGGTGAGATCGTCGGCGCGCCCGTGGCGTCGGCCTACGTCACCGAGCTGGCGCCGCCTGCGCAGCGCGGACGCTACCAGGGCGCCTGGAGCATGACGTTCGCGATTGGATACGTGCTCGGGCCCGCCCTGGGTGCGAGCTTGTTTGGATGGCGGCCCGCGACGTTGTGGACGGCTTGCTTCGGGGCCTGCGTGGTTGCGGCGATGCTGGTGGCGACGTCGCCGAAGCGTGCGCAGCCGGGTCCGTGACCCGTTCGTGAAGCAGAACCGCCCAGGGGGAAGCCGACCCCCTGGCCTCTACCGCAACCAGGTCTGCGGGTTCAGCGCCGTGCCGCCGCGGCGGACCTCGAAGTGCAGGATCGGTCCCTTGAGGGAGCCGGTGTCGCCGGACCGTGCGATCACCTGGCCGGACGAGACCTCCTGGCCGACCGACACCGAGATGTCGGAGAGATGACCGTAGAGCGTGTAGTAGCTGTCTCCGTGGTTGACGATGATCATCTGCCCAAAGGCGCCGTAGTCCTCGGACGTGTAGTCCACCCGCCCCTTCGCCACGGCGCGCACCGGGCTGCCGATCGGCGCCGCGATGTCCATTCCATTGTTGGTGATCACGACCTTGGGAAAGCGGGGGTTGTGCTCAGGGCCGAAGCGTCCGACGACGTCACCCTGGACCGGCCATTCGAGCGCCCCCTGGCCCTTGGCGAAATCACCCGAGTAGGGCTTCGTTGACTGGCGCTTCTGCTCGAGGCGTGAAAGCAGGCTGCGAAGCTGCTGCGCCGTCCTCTCCAGGTCGGCCGCCGCCGCCTCGTACGCTTCGCGCTGGGTCTGGATCTGCTGGATCGCGCTGCGCTTGGCTTCCCGCTGCACCGCGAGGCGGCGGTTCTCGCTGGTGGTGGCGTTCGCGGTGCGCTGCACCTGGGTCAGATGGCTCTGCAGGCGGCGCTCGAGCGTCTCGACCACTTCCTTTCGATCGCGCACGCCTTCGAGCAGGAAGCGATCCTGCTGCGCGACCAGGACCAGGTAGTCCCAGCGCGCGAGCAGCTGGCCGAAGGATTGAGTGGACAGCAGGAATTCGAGCTCGCGAGCCGGGCCGAATTTGTAGAGGGCGCGCAGCCGCTTCCCGAGACGGTCCCGCTGATCCGCGAGCAGGCCCAGGTTGCGCTGCAGGTCGCCGCGCGTCATGTCGAGCTGTGAATCGAGCCGCTGCCGCCGGCGCTGCAGATCGTCGAGGCGGCGGCGGCTGAGGTTGAGCCGCCGCTCGGTGCGCTTGAGCTGCGAGAGCGCGCGGTTCTCCTGACCCTTGAGACGGGAGGCCGCCTCGCGTTTCTCCCGCGCCTGGCGCTGGATGTCTTCCAGCTCGCGGCGCTTCTGGATGGCGACGCTGTCTTCCTGCGCCGAGGCCGGCGAGGCGCCGATCATCGCGGCCAAGAGCAGCATGGCGAATGCCCGCTTCAACCTCGTCTCCTCAGGGCCCCACCGCGCGCAGCACGCGCGACAGGGCCAGCATCGCGGCCAGCCACGCGACGCCGATCGCCGCGCCCACGAACATGAGCGCATAGGGGACCGGCAGGAACACGAGGCCCACGACCCGCGCCGAGAGAGCCTGCTGCACGCCGAAGAGCAGGGCCAGCGACAGGAAGGCGGCGAGACCGGCTTCGAACATCGCCTCGAGCACGAAGGGCACGGCGATGAATCCGTCGGTGGCGCCGAGACGGCTCATGATCTCGACCTGCGGCCGGCGGGCGAGCACGGTGAGACGGATGGTGTTGTAGACGATGAAGAGGATGGCGAGCGCCACGACGATGCCAACGGCGATCGTGCCTTTGACCAGCGTCGCGCCGATCTGGTCGAGGCGGTGGACCCATTCCTCTCCGTATCGCACGTCTTCGACCTCCGGGAACTCACTGATCTGCTTCGCGGCCAGGTCCATGGCTCCGGGGGTGAGCAGCGCCGGCCGCAGCTTGACCCGAAGCGAAGCCGGCAGCGGGTTGTCCTGCACCGCTTCCAGCAGCGAGGGATCCCCGAGCTGCTTGGCGAAGTCCTTCCACGCGTCTTCCTTGCTCACGTAGGTCACCGCGCCGTAGAGATCGGTGAGACGCCCGATCAGCACGTCGCGCTGCGAAGCGGTGACGTCGTCCCGCAGGAAGACGACCATCTCGCGGCGATCACCGAGCGCCTGCATCTGGACTTCGGCGTTGTGGGTGAGCAGCAGCAGCACGCCGGAGAGCGTGAGCGCGGCGGCCAGCGAGAATACCGCGGTGTAGGCGAGCCCTCGGTGCTGCCGGAAGGAGCGCGCCGCCTCGCGCAAGTAGAAGAGATGCACGTCAGGCTCCCGCGCCCGAGCGCCCGGCCGCCACCGGGACGTTGGCCGCCACCGGCTGGCCGTCTTCGTTCACCTGCTTGCCGTCGTCGAGGTGAATGATCCGCGCGCCGAGACCGTCGGCGACTTCCCGCCGGGTGGTCACGAGCACGAGGGCGGCGCCCTCGCCGTGGATGCGCTTGAGGAGGCGCACGACCTCTTCGCCGCTCTTCTTCTCGAGGGCCACGGTCGGCTCGTCGGCGAGGATCACCGCCGGGCGGTTGACGATCGCCCGCGCGATCGCCGCTCGTTGTCGCTCCCCGGCGGAAAGCTCGGCGGGGAAAGCGTTCTGCTTGAGCTGCAGTCCGACTTCCTCGAGCGCGTACATCACGCGGGGAATGACTTCTTCGTTCGCGAACCGTCCGGCGATCCGCACCGCGAGCGCGACGTTCTCGAAGATGGTGCGGTCGTTCAGGAGCCGGAAGTCTTCGTAGATGATGCCGAGAGTCCGCCTCAGCAGGGCGCGGTGCCCGCGGCGCAGCCGGCGAGCGTGGAACGTGCCGACCGTCACCTTGCCGGAGGTCGGCTGGATCTCGTGCGTGATGAGGCGCAGCACGGTGGTCTTTCCCGAGCCGTTGGGGCCCAGAAACGCCACGGCTTCCCCCTCGTCCATGTGCCACGAGAGGTTGTCGAGCGCCAGGCGCTCCCCGAAGCGCTTGGAGACGTTCTCGAAGGTGATCACCGAGGCTAAGTTAACAGAGCGCCGCGAATCACCTCAACGAGCACTACGAGCTCCGGTACTCGATGTGGGCCTTGGCTCGGAGGCCCTTCACCCAGGCCTCGTACTTGTCCCTGAATTGAATGGTCCCGACGGCCGACGGCAGCTCGGCGCGGATCTCGTCGAGCGTGTAGGGACGCTCGGGCTTCTTGTCGGTCAGCTTGAAGATGTTGAAGCCGGCGCGATTCACCAGCACCCGGCTGATCTGCCCCACTTTGAGCGAGTCGAGCGCTCCACGGATGTGAGGTTGCAGGCTCCCCAGAGACAGGAACCCCAGGTCACCTCCGGCGGACTGCGGGCCCTTGTATTCGCTGTACCGCGAAGCCAGCTGGCCGAAGTCGCCGCCCTTCGCCGCCTCCGCGCGGATCCTCTCGGCCTTCTTGCGGGAACGCTCGATGTCGGCCTCGGTGACATCGACCCGCATCAGGATGTGGCGCGCGTGGGCCTCCAGCACCGGGCGGCCCTGGGCGTCGAGACTGTCCTTCTTGGCTCGGGTCTTCAGCGTGTCGCGCTCGATGACCTCGAGCAGGTGATAGCCGTACGACGTCCGGATCGGAGCGCTCACCACGCCGATCTTCTGGGTGAACGCGGCATCCTCGATCGCCGGGTCCATCTGGCCGCGGGTGAAGAAGCCGAGATCGCCGCCGGAGCGAGCCGAGGAAGGATCCTCCGAGACCTCGGTGGCCACCTTGGCGAACTTCTCCCCGGCTTCGATGCGCTTCCTGGCGCTCTGAGCCTTGTTGCGGCCCTTCAGATCGGCCGCGGAATCCGCGGCCGCGAGGATCTGGATGACCGAGACCCGGACCTCGGCAGGCATCTTCGGGAACTTGTCGGGATTGGCCTTGAAGAAGGCCTCCGCCTCCGCCTGGGTCACCGTCTTTCGGGTGATCTGCTTCTGCACCAGCCGCTGGGCCAGCATCTGCCGCCGCACTTCGGCTTTGTACTTCTCACGCAGCTTGGCTTCGGTGAGGTTCTCGCGCTCGAGCTGCGCCTTGAATGCTTCGGCGCTGCCCATCCGCTCCTTCGCTTCCTTGACCGCCTCGTCGACCTGTTTGTTGACCTCGGCGTCGGGGACCGTGACCGACTGGCGCTTGGCCTCGGCGACGATCAGCTTCTCGTCGATCAGCTGGTCGAGGATCTGGCGGCGCAGCGTGTCGGCGATCGAAGAGTCGGGCTCGGCTTGAGCGCGCATCATGAAGAGGTAGAGCTGCTCTTCCACGTCGCTCTGGAGCACCACCTCGTCGTTGACGACCGCCGCGATCCCGTCCAGCCGCTGAGCGGACACGGGCAACGCCACCAACGTCAGACCCGCCAGCAGCAACCACGACATCCAGATTCGACTCAAGCAATCCTCCCTGGCTTCGGAACGGCCCCCCGCGGAATCTTGTCGCGGTTGTGGGGGAGCCTCTAGCGAAAAGAGCGACCCAGTATAGACGCCGGGCCTGAGCGACGTTAGATGCAAATTGGCGGCCCTCGGTCGCGTGCGGTTTGGGCCTCGGTAAGCCTCGCAGCGACGCGGTTTCCGTGTCATTCCGCCGCGCTCGTCGCCGTCCCGCCGCGCCGGTCTCGAGCACTAGACCGAACCAGGTCTTGACACTTCTAAGATGTCGTCATGACGGTGCTTTCGGCGCCCAGCGTCGTTGAGCCGCAGCGTTCCGTGTGGGAGAGTCGTGCGGTGAATTCCCACTACCCTCTGCGCCGCGCAATCGCGGTGGCGGGGGTTCTCCTCGCGCTCGCCTTCGCCATTCCTCGCATCGCGACCCACATGCCGTACCCACGGCTCGGGGTCAGCATGACCTGGGACGCCGAGGGCCCGGGACGCGTCCAGGAAGTCGTCGGCCCCCCTTCGCTAGGCCTTCTGCGGCCGGGCGATGTGCTGCTCACGATGAACGGCGAGGAGATGCGCCGGCCGATGAGGGGCGCGAGCTCCGAGCGGCTCCAGTTGCCCAAGGAATCGATCACCTTCGAGGTGCTCCGCGAAGGCCGGGTCCTCAACGTGATGGTTCCCCCGGTCAAGCTCACGCTCTGGCAGCGCGTCCGGTATCTGCTGTTCCGCCTCGCCGCGCTGGTCGCCGCTCCACTGGTCGCGATCGCGCTGGTCTGGCGCCGGCCGGATCTGACCACGGGGCTCACGTTCCTCTGGTACGCCGGTCTTCACGCGGTCGCCGTGGTCCACCAGAACTACTACTTCCCGGAGTTCGAGCCGACAGGAGCGCTTCGCTGGTGGATGGGACTCTATGGGTGGATCGTCTGCTGGGCGCCCGCCGCCTTCCTCCACTTCCTCGCCGTGTTCCCGCGGCCGCGCTGGCAGCCCGGAACCCGGACGCGAAGCGTGTGGTTCTGGCTGGTCGTGGTCTCCTACCTGGTGCCGATCGGTTTCGTGCTTCGCCTGTTCCAGACCGGTCGCATGCCGGAGCAGCCGTTCATGATCTTCGGGTCGGCGGCACTGTTGCTCGGGGTGGTGTCGCTGGTCGAGCGCTTCGGCTTCCCTGGCCGTGGCGACTGGCAGCCCGCGCGGAGCCAGCGCGTCCTCGGCCTCTCGGTCGCGTTCACGTACGTGGCGGCAGGCTTCCTCGGCTGGTGGCTCGAGGGCGATGCTTCCAACACGCTGCTCCAGATTCCGGCGGTGCGGGTGGCCCTCTCGGTGGTCGGGATCGGCATGCTGCTGACGCCGTTCGCGCTCGCGTTCCTGATCGCGCGCGATCCGGCATTCGACCCGCGCCGCATCCTCGAGCGCAGCATCCCGTGGGCGCTGCTCTCCGGGGTTCTGGCGGCGATCTATCTGGGTGTCGTGCTGGTCGGTCAGAACCTGTTCTCCGCGTGGACCGGCGAGGAGGCGGTGGCGTTCAACGTCATCGCGGCGCTGGTGATCGCCTTCGTTTTCGCGCCCGCCAAGGAAGCGCTGCAACGCTGGCTCGACCGGCTGTTCCGCCGCGATCCACGAGCGCTGCGCTCGGCGCTCGACCAGGCGGGTCGGGAGCTCCTCGGCGCGCTCGACAAGGAGGAAGTCCGAGCCTCGGTGGAGGCCGGCATCACCCGCGGCCTCGGCCGGCGCGTGACGCTCGAATGGCCGGACCTCGGCGGACCGCACCTGGCCGAGGGCGAGGAGCTTTCGGAAGACGCGCGAGCGGCGGTGGAGAACCTGCTCGTGCAGGCCCGTATCCGGCTGGAGAACGTCGGCCTGCAGGAGCAGCGAGGCGCCGCCGAGCGGCGAGCCATCGAGCTGCGCGAGATGGCGACCCGCGCCGAGCTGCGCGCGCTCCATGCGCAAGTGCAGCCCCACTTCCTGTTCAACGCGCTGAACGCGCTCTCGTACCTGACCGAGGTGGACCCCAAAGCGGCGCAGCGCTTCACCGAGCGGCTGGCCGACATGCTGCGGTACACCGTTCAGGCGAGCGAGCGCCCCGCGGTGCTGCTGTCCGATGAGGTGGGATTCGTCGAGGACTATCTGGGCGTGGCGCGCGAGCGCTACGAGGGCGATTTGCGCTTTGTCTACCAGGGCGCGCCGGAGCTGATGTCGGCCACGGTGCCGCCGCTGCTCCTGCAGCCGCTGGTCGAGAACAGCCTCAAACACGGATTCTCGAGCGAGCGAAGGACGCTGAACCTCTCGCTCGACGCGGTGGCGAGCGACGGATGGCTGACGCTGACGTTCACCGACGATGGCTGCAATGGAAACCATGGAGTGCACGGGCTGGGTGTGGGGCTCGACAACCTCGAGCAGCGCATCCGGCGCTTCGGAGGACCCGAAGCCTCGGTCAACTCCGGTCCGGGCGGCAACGGCGGATTCAGGGTGGTGATGAAATGGAAACAGAACGCACAGGCTATGGGAGCGGCGTGAGCCCGCGTGAGGGCGGCGCCCCTCGCGTGCGGGCCGTCATCGCGGACGACGAGCCGCGCGCTCGGCAGTTTCTCGAGCGTCTGCTGGCGGAGATGGAAGGCGTGACCGTGGTCGGGTCGGCCAAAGGCGGTGGCGAGGCGCTGTCGCTCGTCGCCCGCCTCAAGCCCGAGGTCGCCTTCCTCGACATCCAGATGCCCGATCTATCCGGGCTCGAGGTGGCGCGCCATCTGCGTGGGAATGACTCGCCGGTGGTGGTGTTCGTCACCGCCTACGACCGTCACGCGATCGAAGCCTTCGAGCTGGCAGCGCTCGACTACGTCCTCAAGCCGATCAAGCGCGAGCGTCTGGCCGAAGCCGTGCGGCGCGCGGTCCAGGAAGTCGACGACCGCAAGCGTCTGTCGGGGCGTCAGGACGAAGTGCTGAAGGAGCTGATCCAACGCCAGACCAGCGAAGGACGGCTCGAGCCGTTGCGCCGTCTTCCCGTGCGCCATCGCCGCGAGGTTCGATTGCTCGACCTCGATCAGGTCACCCGGATCATCTCGCGCGACCGCCTCGTGCTCGCGTGCGCCGAGGGCCGTGAGTTCCTGGTCGACTACACGCTCCAGGAGCTCGAGGAGCGTCTTCCGCCGGGCGCGTTCCTGCGCGTCCACCGCGCGGCGCTCGTCAACGTCGAGGCCATCGAGTCGTATGGCGGCGAGGAAGGGGTCCTCGTGCTGCGGCTCAAGGACGGCACCCGGGTCGAGGCCAGCGAGCGGCGGGCGGCTGAAGTGAGGCGACGGCTGAAGTAGACTGCGGCGCGTGATTCCCCGCCGCGTGCTCATCGGTTTCATCGGCGTGCTCGTCGCGTTCGCGACGGGCACGCTGGCTCAGGCGCCCGCGCCCGCGCCGCAACCCGCCGCCTCCGCGGCGCCGTCGGGGTCGCCGTCTCCATCCCCGAGCCCCACCCCGTCTCCGGTCAGCGGGATTCGCAGCAAGCTGTCCGCCGCCGACCTGGCGAGCGCCGAGTCGATCCTCGAGGTCCATCGCCAGCAGCGCGGCGAGGACGG
>DASTBI010000012.1 GCA_035712145.1 Candidatus Eisenbacteria bacterium
GAGATCGGTGACCTTGGCTCCCGCGATCCGCAGCACCTCCTGGATGGCCAGAATCGGGAAGTCCGCGCAGTGCTTGCGGCGGTTGATGCGCTCCTCGGCGATCGCGGCCAGGACGCCCTTCTCACTGATCAGCGCGGCGGAAGCGTCACCATGGTCGCTGTTGATTCCCAACACCAAACGATTCACGCGGATGTCTTTCGAGGTTGACGGTCGAGATGGGTCGCGCAGCGCCCGGAGCTCCGGGCGTGGATCAAAACGAAAACGGCGGCGCGATCGATGGTCCGGGCCGCCGCACCGTTCCCAACGGCCCCGGAAGCACGAGGTTCGGGTCGCCAGCGGACCCGACAGGGTCACAAGCGCGAACAAGGAAAGGCTCCCGGCCCCTCCGTGTCAAGGCAAACCCGTAGAACTCACGGCGACTCCAGGGGGAACGTGCTTCATGATGCGGCCGCCAGCGCTCCCGTCGCGGCTCCCGGATTGACGGACTCGGAGCGCAGCGGATATCGTTGAGCGTTCTTTTCGGCCCATGGGCCGCTCCCACGGGACTCCACAGGACTCAGCGCCCCGGCTTCACCAACCCTCTATGGATCGCACGATCGCTCTGGCTCCCTACTGGGAGCGCATTTGGGCTCGCCGCGGGATGATCCTGACGCTCGTCCTCACGGCGACGGTGGTGGTCGGTGCGATCTCGTTCGTCATGCCCCCCTGGTACCGGGCCGAGGTCGAGCTGCTGCCGCCGACGGAGGACGATAGCGGCTTGGGCATCGCCAGCCTGCTGAAGGGCGTTGGCGTGCCAGGAGTCAAGATCCCGACCGAAGTCTCACCCGCCGAAGTGTTCATGGTCATTCTTCGCAGCCGGCGGATCAACGAGCAGATGGTGGATCGCTTCGATCTCAAGCGGCTCTACAAGAAGAAACTCATTGTCGATGCGGTCAAGGAGCTCCTTCAGCACTCCAGGTTCAAGCTGACCGCGGCCGGAACCATCCAGATTACCGTCGAGGACAGGAGTCGCGACCGTGCCGCCAAGATGGCGAACACCTACGTCGAGCTCCTCGACCAGTTCAATCGCGAGACACGGATGACCAAGGGCCGCCGGACTCGTCTCTTCATCCAGGGCCGCCTCGACGAGACGCGTCGTGAGCTGGCGTCGGCCGAGCAGACGCTCGCCCAATACCAGGTGAAGAACAAGGCGGTCGTCTTGTCCTCGCAGATGTCGTCGGCCGTCGATCAGGCGGCGCGGCTTTACGCGCGGAGGATGGCGCTCCAGGTCCGGCTCGGTGTGGTGCGCGGGTATTCGGCGGGCAGCGAGGAAGAACTGCAGATCCGGCAGGAGCTCGCCCAGCTCGATCGCCAGATGCGGGAGCTGCCGGAAACCGGACTCGAGCTCGCTCGGCTGGTTCGCGAGGTGAAAGCTCTGGAGCAGGTGTTCGCCCTGCTCACGGCTCAATACGAGGATGCGCGCATTACCGAGGCCCGTGACATCGTGACGGTCGAGGTCCTCGACCGGGCCACACCACCCGAACGAAAGTCTCGCCCGCGGCGCGGGATCATGATCGCGGGGACTTTCCTGGCTTCCCTGGTCCTCGGGGCGGGATATGCAGCGCTCAAGGAGGAGGAACGGCCCCGGCCCATGGTCCGCGCCGTGGGCTCGGATTGAAGACTCGAACCGGTATCTTCCGCTGGCCCCGGGTCGACTCATGCCTCTCATGAAGACTGCCCACGTCAAACAATGGATTCGGTCGGTCATCGGCGACCGGGGTGCGACTTGGATTCATGCAACTCGCTTCGCGCTCAAGAATCCGTGGGCCTGGGAGCTGGAGATGGACTTCCTTCCCGAATTCCTGCGTTCCGGCGATGTCGCCGTAGACGTCGGCGCCAACAGCGCCGATTGGACATCGGTGTTCTCGCGGCGCGTCGGCCCCACCGGTCATGTCTTCTCGTTCGAGGCGGACCCGTACTACGCCGACGTCACCGCGAAGACGATCCAGATCCTCGGACTTCGTAATGTCCGGTTCTTCCCCTTCGGTCTATCGGATCGAAAGAGCGAGGCCTGGCTGGAGGTCGTAGACACCTGGAACACCCGAGTGTCGGGGACCGGCCGGGTGCTCGAGCCGAGTGAAGAATCCACGGTCAGCGCCGAACGGCGCGTATCCATCCGACTCGAATCCCTGGACGACCTCGCGCAATCCCACCCCGAACTCTGGAAGACCCGCATCATCAAAGCCGACGTCGAGGGGTCGGAGCTCATGGTATTCCGTGGAGCACGGCGCGTGATCGAGAAGTCTCGGCCGATCTGCATCCCGGAGCTCGATTGGCCGCAGGTGGGTGGCTACGTGCAGAAGGACGTCATCGACTTCTTCCTGGCCCTCGGCTACGAAAGCTACGTCGCCGTCACCTCGACGTTGCTGCGCCCTTCGCACGAGGCGGGCGCCATCCCCGAAGGGCCGCGGTCCAACCGCATCATGATCCCGCGGGAGCTTCCACTGCCGGGTTCCGTGCAGGTCGAGGCCGGCGCACATCCCGCGTGATCGAGGCATGATCCAGCCCCTCCGCAGCCCGGAAGACGCGGCGAGAGAGTTCGATCGGTGACGTCGCTTCGCCGAAACGCCATCGCCAACGTCCTGGGTCGCTCGGTGACGGCCGCGCTCTGGGTGGTGGCCACGCCTTTCGTTCTCGATCGGCTCGGAGCCGAGCGCTTCGGCATCTGGGCGCTGTTCTTTGCGTTCAGTGGTTACCTGACCACGTTCAATCTCGGGATCGGCAACACCATGATCCGCTTCATCGCCGCCGAGCGCGCTTCGGAAGACCGCCTGGCGGTCCGCCGCACCCTCGGGCGCGGCCTGTGGCTGGCTGGCGCGCTCGGTGTGTTCTGGGCGCTCGCCGTGGTCGTCGCACGGTCGGGGATCGCGGGAGCATTCCGCGTGCCGGCACCGCTGGTGCCGGAAACGCTCCAGGCGCTGCTCATCTTCTCGCTGGGGGTGTTGCTGACGTTCCCGATTCAGGTGCTCGCCGGGTCGCTCCAGGGATTCGAGCGACTTGATCTCTCGAACCTGTGCATGGTGCTGGGTGTCGCCGTCCACATCGTGGCTCTCTACCTGGGGCTGACGGTTGGGGGAGGCCTGCGTGAGGTGGCGTTGGCGGGCGTGCTTGGGCAGGCGGTCAGCGGACTGCTCTCCGCCTTGCTCGTGGTCGTCCTGGTCAGAAGGGTTCGGCCAGGCACGGGGAGGCCTGGGCCGAAGTGGCGTGAGCTGCTTCACTTCGGCGCCGCGCTCCAGATGACGAACATCCTGTCCGTGCTGCAGTTGCAGGTCGGCAAGATCATGCTGGGTCTGCTCGGAACGCTCGCGATGGTCGCGGACTACGAGTTGGCGTTTCGGGTCGCGAGCGGAGTCGCCGGAATTCCTTATCTGATCCTGGCGGCGCTGATCCCCACTGTATCCCGCGTGTGGAAGAGCGACGGTCCCCAGGCCGTGACCTCGCTGTTCACGACCTCGCTGCGCTGGCTCTACACTCACACCACCATCACTCTGGGCATGCTCTGGCTCCTGGCCCCCGACATCACGAGAGTCTGGCTGGGTCCGAAGCACGACCACGTGGCGGTGTTCATCCGCTTGTGGGCCATCTCCTATGCGGCGGACCTGGCATGGAGCCCGGCCACCGCCGTCGCCCGCGGAATGGGCAAACCCTGGATCGAGGTGGGGAGCCTGATCGCGACGGTGATCATGAACGCCGCTCTCGGCTACTGGTGGGTTCCGCTCTACGGGACTTCCGGCGCCATTGCCGCCATGGCGTGCTCCTATTCGGCGGGCTTCGTCACCTACCTGGCGGTCTCGCGTCGCTTCGGAGTCACGTTCGGGCCATGGATCCGTCGTGAGCTCTTGCCGAGGGCGGCGGTCGCCTGGTTAGCCGTGGCGTTGTGCACGCTGGCTTTGGCCTCCGGTCCGTTGGCCGTTCGCTTTCCTTCGCCCGGATGGGCGCACGGAGCCCTGACCGCGGCCCTCTACCTCTCGGTTTTTGCCCTGTTCTTCCTGCCGTTCGGCGACACGCAGCGAATGTCCAGGGCGGTGTGGCACTTGGTCGCAGGGCTCACCCCGCGCGGCCGGGAGGTGGCGTCCTCGTGAGCACGCGCATCGAGGCCACTCCGTGGATGCCGGATGCGCGCTCTTGGCTGCTGCTTGCGGCCGTGGTGACGGTGGGTCTCACGTTCAACTGGATATTCGCCGCCGGGCTCATGGTCTTCGTGTTCGCTCAAATGGCTCGTCCCTTCCACTTCCTGTTGGCCTTCCTGCTGGTCGTCACGGGCGCGTCGTTCATCAGCAACTCCGGCGGCGGGCTCACGTTCCAGCTCAGCCTGCTCATGTCCGTGATGGTGTTCGCGTTCGTCTGTTACGTGCTCAACTTTCGAGACCGGGTCTTCAGCTTGTGCCTCTCTCCGCTAACCGTGCCGGTCGTGGCGTTCATAATGCTCTCGCTCGCGAACGCCGCGCGCGGAGTCCTGATGGGGAACCATCTCCGCAACCTGGGACTCGAATTCGTCGCCATCCTCGGCCTCGGGACGTCCCTGATCGTCGCCAATGCCTTCGACGCCAAGCGGGACCTGCGCTTCGCGACCATCGCCCTCATCGTGATCGCCCAGGTCGCATCGCTGTGGGGATTCCACTCGTTCGCCGAGGCCCAGACACGGACGGCGAACGCGTACACGGTTGCATTGCCCGGCATCGTGGCGATGTTGCTCGTCAACATGGCCCTGCGCTCGAAGAACCTGGCGACGGCATTCCTATGGGTCCTCTTGTCGGTCCCGCTCTTCCTCCATCAGCTCATCACCTTCGGCAGGGGCCTATGGACCGGCTGCTTCGCCGGTCTGATCGTGACGTTCCTCGTCTTCGGCGGGCGTGGCCTGGGGGCCAGAGCGAGATGGACACGCTCCATGGCGGTGGTCGGCCTGATCGCCGGTATCGGTCTGATCGGAGCCTTCCAGCTGGTCGTCGTCATGGGCCAGAGAGACCTGCTGCAGGACGCGGTGACGCGGCTCATGTCCATCGGTAGCACCAAAGAGGGGATCGAGACACGGTCCAACATGATCCGCCTGTTCGAATACGCGACGGTGATTCCCATCATCCTCAGCTCTCCATGGGTCGGGCAGGGACTCGGGTTCACGTTCGCCGTGGAAGAGCCATTCAGCAGGAAGTATGCGGACCAGTGGGGGGTGCATCAGAACTACCTCCTGGTGTGGCTCAAGCAAGGCGCCATCGGCCTCGCGCTCTTCATCTGGATGCTCTGGACGGCGACGGCAATGGGTGCCCGCGAGGCGCGGCGGCGAAGCGATCCGTGGGAGTCCACCTGGTTCGCCACGATCGCCGCAGGCACGGTCTTCCTGGCCGTTTTCTCACTGACCAATTATCCGTTCGCGGTCGTGAACGAGATGTTCCTGCTGGGCCTCCTTTGGGGAGCTGGCATGGCGATGGCTCGGACCGGCTCCCTGAGTCTCCGCTGGTCGTCCTCGCCCGTCGTTCGAACCGCCGACGCGCCGCGCGCCACGTGGTCGCAGAAGATCTTTCCGCGACGCCCCCGATGAGGAACGGAGTGAGTGACCTGAGCTCGATCGCGACCAGCCGCTTGCCGCGCGTCTGGATCCTCGGGCCCCGCGTCGATCACTATCGCACCGCGGTCTTCGACGGCATCCGTGAGCGCGGGCGTGCGGACCGTCGTTACGATCTCAGCGTCCTCGGGACCTTGCAGGATGGCCGGGCCTTCGGTGGTCAAGCGCGCGAATACTTCCGGTCGTGTCCTCAGACCGACTTCCGCGTCCTGGGGGCGTCCCTGTGTCGCTGGCCGGATGCCGAGAGGCTGGTCGAAGGCGAGCGGCCGGACGTCGTGGTGCTTGCAGCCAATCCGCGCAACACGACCACCTGGACCCTTCCTGCCCTGTGCCGGAGGCTCGGCATCCCCGTCGTGGGGTGGACCAAGCTCCACAGCTACTCGAGTCTCGCGCCCGTGATGCCGTTGATCAAACCCACTTACTACCGCCGCTTCACCCGCATGATCTGCTACGGGGAGTCGGGACGGCGAGAGCTCGTGGCGCTGGGCTATCCCGCCGAGCGGACGACGGTGGCTCACAACACGATCGACACACGAATGATCTTCACGGACGCGGAGCGGATTCGCGCGCGCTCGGAAGCGATTCGAAGCGAGCGTGGGTTGATCGGAAAGAGAATCCTGCTGAATATCGGGCGCATGAATCCGGACAAGCGCCATCGCGACTTGATCGAAGCCTGGCCGAGTTTGAAGGCGCTCGACTCCAGTCTGGTCATGGTGCTGGTGGGGGATGGGCCGCTCGCGACCGACCTTCGCGCTGCGGCAGCGGCGATGGACCCCGAGCGCATCCTGGTCACGGGCAGGGTGCCGGAGGGGGAGGACTACGCCTGGATCGCAGCCAGCGACATCTGCGTCTATCCCGGCGCCGTGGGTCTCGCCATCAACCAGAGCCTGGCTCTCGGGCGGCCGACGGTGATCGCCGACGAGCGGGGGTCCGACAGCGAGGTCCTGATCGGCCATGGACCCGGACAGACCGGCTGGCGATTCCCCCGGGGCGATCGTGCCCGCCTGGTGACCGCGGTGCGTTGGATCCTGGAGCACCCGGGCGAAGTCGCCACGGTGGCCGAGCGGGGCCGTGCACTGGTGCGCGATCAGTGGACTCTGGAAAACATGATCGACGCGATCGACGGGTGCATCCGCGAAACGCTGGCGGAGTTCACCGCCGGAAGCCGCGGTCATCCGAGCGCGGCTTGATCTGACTCCTTCGTTTATTCGTCCTTCCCAATCTCGAGGCTTTTCATGCGTATCGCCGTTTTCGGGCTGGGCTACGTCGGCGCGGTGTCTTGCGGGTGTCTTGCCGAACTCGGTCACTCGGTCGTGGGATGCGATGTCAGCGAGGCCAAGGTCGATCTGATCCGCGCCGGCAAGCCCCCCATCATCGAGGAGGGGCTCGAGGCGCTGCTCCAGAAGGCCATCGCGGACCGTCGTCTGGAGGCGACGCTCGACCCCGACGAAGCCGTCCGCAAGTCCGAGGTCGCCCTGGTCTGCGTCGGAACGCCGAGCACGCCGAGCGGAGGCGTGAACTCGGTCTACCTCGAAACGGCCAGCCGCCAGATCGGCGAGGCGATTCGAAAGCACCGGCCCGAGACCTATGCGATTCTGTCGCGCTCCACGAGTCTCCCCGAGATCCACCGTCGTCTCATCGAGATCCTCGAACGCTCATCCGGCCGCACCATGGGAAACGGTCTCGGATACGTCTGTCACCCGGAGTTCCTTCGGGAAGGCGTGAGCGTCCAGGACTTCTACCATCCGCCGAAGATCGTTTTCGGAGCGACGGACGAGACATCGAAGGAACAGTGCCGGAAGCTCTACCCCGGCATTGAGGCGCCGACGTTCTTCCTCACCGTCGATGAAGCCGCGATGGTCAAGTACGCCGACAACACGTTCCACGCCTTGAAGGTCACCTTCGGAAACGAGATGGGCATGATCTGCCGGACGCTCGGCGTGGACAGCCACCGCGTCATGGACGTCTTCTGCTCGGACACCAAGCTCAACATCTCCGCGAAATACCTGAAGCCGGGATTCGCGTTCGGCGGCTCCTGCCTCCCCAAGGACCTCCGAGGCATCCTCGACGCATCGCGCGCCACGGCGACTCCGCTGCCGATGCTCGCGGGAGCCCTGGCCAGCAACGATGTCCAGATCGCGGCGCTGCTCAAGCGCATCATGGGTGAGACGCGCTCGAAGGTCGGACTGGTGGGCCTGGCCTTCAAGGAAGGGACGGACGACGTTCGCGAGAGTCCGTTGGTGGCCCTCGTCGAGAACCTGAGCGGCAAGGGCCATGCGGTGAAGATCTTCGACCGGCACCTCAGCGTGCAGGGTCTTGTCGGGGCGAATCGATCGTTCGCGTTCTCGATGATCCCTCATCTGGAGGATCTGATGGCGCAGGACCTCGACGACGTTACGAGCTGGGCGGACGTGCTCGTCGTCAGTCATCGGCTCGAGCCCACGACGTGGTCGTCCGCGAAGTTTCGCGCAGGGCAGCGGATCATCGACCTGGTCAACATTCCGGAGCTTCGGAAGGTCGAGGGTTACGAAGGGCTCTACTGGTAGCCGAAACCGTCAGTCGAAGTGAGGATGCGCTCCCCGGCACCAGAGCTCGAGCATGAGCGCGGTGAGTGAGAACGGCTCGACTTCGTCGAGCGGGTAGCGGCCCTGAGAGAGCTCACGCGCGGCGCGAGGCTCGAGGACGCCTAGCTGAACCAGCGCCCCGTCCTCCAGGCGCCGGCCGTACTCCGCGAACAGGGCGTGATGCCAGGCGCGCACGGGCGGCTGGAATCCGCGCTTGCGACGATTCTTGACCCAGTCTGGCACGACGTCGTCGATGGCGGCTTTGAACCACGATTTGGGTGGAAGGTCGACATCCGTCTTGGTCTTCCTCAACCCGATCACGGTCTCGACCAATCGGTAGTCGACCAGCGGCAGACGGAGCTCGACGGAGTTGGCCATGCTGAGTCGATCCCCTCGCGCCATCCCGTTCTCCAGCAGATAGGTCCGGCAGATCAAACGCGTGATGGCGATGTCGATTTCCGACCAAGGCCTCGGTACGGTGAACAGATCGAAGGGGGACGATTCGCGAATCGATTCACGGAAGGATGTCGAATAGATCCTGGCCGCATAGCGCGCTCCCGTCCGGAACAAATCGGTGATGTCATAGAAAACCAAGCGATCGGGAGGGCTCAACCGGTCGCGATGATATTGGGCGATCGAGGTCTTCAGTCCGCCGAGCGACAGGAGCCAGTCGAGCAGGCCTCTTCGAGAACTGAGGCGGGGCCAGTGGAGCGATAGGTAATCTCGGAATCTCGAAGGGGGAACACGCGACTTTCGAAGCGACTGCCGCACGGCATCGGCCACCCACGTGTAGCCCCAGAACAACTCGTCGCCCCCCTGACCCTGCAAGAGGACCGGAACGCCCTGGTCCCGTGCCGCACGGGAGACCGACCAGTAACCGAAGCCCGACAGATCGGCGACCGGGTCGTCCTGCCATCGAATCAGATCGGGGAACCTCCGCACGATGTCTTCGGTCGGGATCTCGATTTCGTGAAACGGCATGCCGAGATGGTCGGCCAATGCCTTGGCATCCGAGCGCTCATCGGAGTGCGGGCGTCCGGAGTATCCGGCGCTGAAGGCGTGGAGAGTGCCGGGATATTGACGTGAGGCAAGAATGGCGATCGCGCTCGAGTCGAGCCCCCCGCTCAATGAGATGCCCACCGGAACATCGGAACGAACGACGATGCGACTGACTGTTTCCAGCTCGGCACGAATGAGCTTCGCCGGATCCCCTTCGAGCGGGGGAGCGTCTTCAGGTCGCCAATAGCAAGACTCCTGGATGGCCCAGGGTCTGACCGTGACGCCGAGTCGATGGCCGGCGGGGAGCTTGCGGATCCCCTTGATCGGGGTCATGGGCTCAGGGACGTGCTGGTAGTGGAAGTAGTGGTGGATCGCGGCCGGGTCGAGATCGAAGCTCGCCACACCGGTGCTCAGCAAGGCGCGAAGCTCGGACGCGAAGAAGATGCGTCCATCACGCTCGCAGAGGTAGAGCGGCTTCTCGCCCATCCGGTCCCGGGCGAGCAGGA
This sequence comes from Candidatus Eisenbacteria bacterium, assembly GCA_035712145.1. Taxonomy (NCBI): domain Bacteria; phylum Candidatus Eiseniibacteriota; species Candidatus Eiseniibacteriota bacterium. Next base: position 9,669 of record DASTBI010000012.1, read on the forward strand.
GGGACTGCTTGCGCTCGTCCCAGAGGGCGAAGGCGAACATGCCGCGCAGATGATTCACGCATTGGTCTCCGTAGTCCTGGTAGAGATGCGGGATCACCTCGATGTCGCCTTGCGTTCGGAACACGTGGCCGCGAGCCGCGAGCTGCTCGCGCAGCTCGATGTAGTTGTAGATTTCCCCGTTCGCGATTACCGCGATGGACTTGTCCTCGTCGTAGAGGGGCTGCCATCCGGTGGTCGGGTCGATGATGCTGAGTCGCCGCATCGCGAGTGCGACGTGTCGCGACTGGAACTCACCGGAGCCATCGGGTCCGCGGTGGACGATTGCCTGGGTCATCCGACTCAGTTGATCGAGCTGGTCCGGATGAATCGGATCCCGGGAGACGATACCCGCGATGCCGCACATCACAGACCCCGCGAGGGTTCGGAACGCACCGGGGTGGCGGGGCGAGTCGGAAGGACGAGGGGAGTCGATACCATTTCGGAGGCGGAAACTATCGCACGGCTCGCAAAAACTTGGCAAGGACACCGGCTCTTCGATGCCGTCGCTGAGGATGACGCCGAGAGCTTGCTATCCTCCGAGATCTCGGAGCGACCTTCGATACTTCCGCGCCTGAGGCGCGTTCAAGACCGGGGAGGGCGTCGTGAAGCGTTTCCGCGGTTACCTTTCATCGCAATCGTGATCCCGGTCGGGCTGATGGGTCTGGGTTCGAAGGGACTCGCCGCGACTCACGAGATCACCCCGGCGAACGCCTCGAGGCTGGACACACTCCTCGGCACGCGGTTGGTTCTTGGCGCGGCGGTCGACGGCGACCGCATCCACGTCGCGTCCGCTCCCGCAGGGATCAACCTTCCAGGAGTTCTCGATTCGAGGAGCCGTGATCGGATCCCGTCCGAGTTCAAGCGCCCTGGCGCCTTGATCGACAACCTCGAGACGAAGCGTATCTAACTACTGGGACGGAACGGTGTGGAAGGAAGTCTCGGTCGAGGAGGGAGAAGCGAACTGAGTCGATCGTCCCTGCGCGCTCTCAGCGCGATCCAGGGCCACGGGTTCGATGACGGAGGACATAGGCCACAGCCGTGGGACGCAGCTTCTCGTGCATCCGTGTCGCGTGGTACCGGGCAGGCCAAAGAGGGAGTCCGGAAACCCACTCGTCGAGCCAGACGACAGAACGGGATGAGTAAACCGGCCAGCGCGCCGCGAGCTGCGAAGTAATGGAAAAGGCGCACAGGCGCTCACGCATGATCGTGAGTCCCGAAGTCTCGAGAATGCGCCTGAAGATGGAAAGTGGAATGCCTCGCTCGCGGCGGGTCAGTCCCGGCCGTGGCTTGCGCCAGTCCCCCATCGATACGATGGGCTCCCTCAGCAACATGAAGCCTTCCGGGCTCAGACATCTGGAGAGCTCGGCCACGACGGTGCTCACATTGGGGATATGGTGCAGGACGGCGAAAGCCGTGATGAGATCGAACTTCCCATCGGCGAAAGGGAGCAACCCATCGGGCCTTGGTTTCACGTAGGCCACCGGAGTCCCTGCGATACGGTCCACCGCAAAGCCATCGGCAGGCTCCATGATGGTGATGTGGTCTGCGCTCGCTGCAATGGGTCGCAGCTCATCCCCGTAGGCGCTGCCGAATCCCAAGACTCGCCGGTAGCGGCGCTCTGGCAGATGCCGCCACGCATGCCTCTGGTTGAGGGCGTGGTATTTGTACGAGTAGCGGTCCTTGTCCCCCGCGCCGAGGTTGAAGTACCCGCGCTCCTCGTCCTCGAACCACTGGCGAATCTGCTCTGGATCGAAGTCGTCGCCATACAACGTCTCGCCTCGCAGGGCCGACTCGACACTCGTTGGATCGCCTCCGCCCTGGGCTCTCCGTGGCTCGAGGGAGATCGTGTTCATGGGCGCGCTCCTCGCAAACAGCTCGATCACTCGCTTTGACGCGAGCAGGCGAGCGGTACGCTGTCTGACAACCGACTGGCCCGACACGGGGCACGGACCAGCGAGGAACTCTGGCACTGGTCGCTCACCCTCGCAAGGGAGCTTGGGTTCCCGCCATGCCATCCCGGGACTCCCACCGAGTTTCTCGTTGCCGCTCAGATGCGCTCGGAGTACCTTTGTTCGCTGCCCTTGGACCCCCTGGCCGGACGAAATCGGAATGGTCGACGCACGGATCGAGACGGTGAATGACTACGAGGATCCACGCCCGATCCGCGAGTTCTTCACCCGCCTGGTCGATTCCGATCCGGAGACCGCCGAGCTGCTCCGGGCCTCCGGTCCCTCGC
>DASTBI010000013.1 GCA_035712145.1 Candidatus Eisenbacteria bacterium
TGCTCGCCAACACCTATCACCTGTACTTGAGACCGGGCCTCGAGACCGTGCGTCGAATGGGAGGGCTGCACCGTTTCATGGGGTGGAATGGAGCGATCCTGACCGACAGCGGAGGCTTTCAGGTGCTGAGCCTGGCCGAGCTGCGCAAGGTCGCGGATCAGGGCGTGGAGTTTCGTTCACATCTCGACGGGAGCCGACACCTGCTGACGCCCGAAGACGCGATTCGCATCCAGGACGGGCTCGGAACCGACGTGGCCATGTCGCTCGACGAGCTCGTGGATCTGGAAACCGAGCCGGCGGACGTGAAGCGCGCGGTCGACCGGACGCTCGACTGGGCGCGTCGCGGCCTCGTCGAGCGCGAGCGGCTGAAGCAGGAAGGCTCGGGCACGATGGCGCTGTTCGGGATCAACCAGGGCGGGGTGCACGCCGCCGAGCGGCGGCGCTGCTTCGAAGGCCTGGCCGCCATGCCGTTCGATGGCTATGCCCTCGGGGGCCTGTGGGTCGGTGAGAGCAAGACGTTGTCGATGGAGATGGTGGAGCACGACTGCCGGATCTTTCCCGAGAACCAGCCCCGCTATCTGATGGGGGTGGGCCATCCGGTGGATGTCCTCGAAGCGGTCGCACGCGGAGTGGACATGTTCGACTGCGTTCTGCCCACCCGCAACGCGCGGCGCGGAACGGTGTTCACGTCCACCGGGCGCCTGGTGGTGAAGAACGCCGCTTACGCCAACGATCCGCGGCCGCTCGATCCCGATTGTGACTGCTACACCTGCCGGCGCTTCAGCCGGGCATACCTGCGGCATCTGTTCACGGCGGGCGAAACCCTGGCCATGCGGCTGGCTTCGATCCACGCGGTCACGCAGATGGTGCAGCTCGCGCGGCGCGCGCGTGAGGCCGTCCTGAAGGGCGGCTTCGCCGAGTTCCGCCGGGCGTTCATGAGCCGTTTCGAGAGCGGAGAGACCCTGGTCGCACCGGCGTAGGCACGCCGGACCCTAGCGGCCGGCCCGGCAAGGCCGGCGAGGAGAGTGAAACGATGTGGTGGACCGACGCCCTGGCCCAGGCCGGCGCCCCGAGCGGGAAGCCTTACGACGCGAACATGGCGCTGCTGTTCCAGCTCCTGCAGTTCGTGCCGATCTTTCTCATCCTCTACCTGCTCCTCATTCGCCCGCAGCAACAGCGCCAGAAGAAGCTCAACGAGATGCTGGGCAATCTGAAGAAGGGCAATCGCGTGGTGACGACCGGCGGGATCATCGGTACGGTGGTGGGACTGGAAGACAGCAAGGTCACGCTCAAGATCGCCGATGACGTGCGGGTCGACTTCACCAAGAGCGCCGTGGTCCAGGTGCTCGGCGAAGAGACGACCAAGGCCAAGTGAGGCAGACGCGCTGATGGCGATCCGACCCGTCCGGATCTACGGCGATCCGGTGCTGCGCGAGAAGGCGCGGCCCATCGACACGTTCGACGAGCCCCTCGCGAGGCTGGTCGAGGACATGTTCGAGACCATGCGCGCCTATCGTGGCGTGGGGCTGGCCGGCAACCAGGTCGGCATCCCGCAGCGGGTGCTGGTGATCGAGGTGCCGCCCGAGGAGGAGGGTGCCGCATCGCAACGGCTGGCGTTGGTGAACCCGCGGCTCTCCGAGGCTTCGGGACAGCAGGTCGAAGAGGAAGGGTGTCTCTCGATCCCCGGCGTCTACGACGACGTCAAGCGCGCGCAGCAGGTGAAGGTGCAGGCGCAGGATCCGCAGGGCAGGCCACTGGAGTTCGTCGCCGAGGGATACCTGGCGCGCATCGTCCAGCACGAAGTCGACCATCTCGATGGGGTGCTGTTCACCGACCGTCTTTCGCCGCTGCGCCGCCAGTTCCTGCGTCGTTCGCTGGAAGCGCTGGCTCGCGGCGAGATGCCCGAGGGTTACGAGCAGCTCGGCGGAGACTCGCGGTGAGCCGGCCACGAGTGGTCTTCATGGGCACCCCGGAGTTCGCGGTGCCCTCCCTTCAGGCGGTGGCCTCGGCATGCGATGTCGCCCTCGTGGTGACGCGCCCCGATCAGCCGCGCGGCCGGGGCCGCGCGGTGGGCGAATCCGAGATCGCGGCCGCGGCCGGCGCCCTGTCGCTCCGCGTCATCAAGTCGGCTCGGCCTTCCGAGAGCGGCACGCTCGCCGAGCTGCGAGCGCTGGAGCCGGACTTCTTCGCGGTCGTCGCGTTCGGCTCGATCCTGACGCGGGAGCTGCTGGCGGTTCCGAAGCTCGGCAGCATCAATCTGCATGGGTCGCTCCTGCCGGCGTATCGCGGCGCGTCGCCGGTCCAGCAGGCGTTGTGGGATGGGTGCCTCGCCACCGGCGTGACCACCTTATGGATGGACGAGGGCATCGACACGGGCGATCTCATCCTCCAGCGCTGGGAGCCGATCCACGCCGAGGACGATGCCGAGTCGCTCGCGAAACGGCTGGCCATGCTCGGCGCGCCGCTCCTGGTCGAGAGCCTGCTGAGTGCCATGTCCGGCGGCTCGGCGCGCATGCCCCAGGATGCGAAAGCCGGAAGCTACGCGCGGAAGCTCACCAAGGGAGATGGAATCGTGGACTGGAGCCTCGATGTCGAGACGGTCTGGAACCGCCAGCGCGCCGTGACGCCGTGGCCCGGCGCAAGCACGCGGCTTCGCGGCAAGCCCGTGCTGCTCACTCGCACGCGGCCGTGGCATCGGCTGGATGCCGGCTCGCCTCCCGGCACGTTCCTCGGCACGTTCGGCGAAGGCGTGGGAGTGGCGTGTGGATCGGGTGCGTTGCAGGTGCTCGCGCTCAAGCCCGAAGGTCGCGGCGAGATGTCGGGCGCCGCATGGGCGCGCGGCGCGCGTCCCACGCTCGGCGAACGCTTCGGCGTGGAGGTGCCCGCGTGAACGGCCGTCCCCGTCGCCCCGGCGGGCGGCGCCCCGGCGGGCGTCCCGGCGGTCGTCCTCGGAATCCCGGCCGCCGCGGCGCTCCGCCGCGACCCGCGGGGCTGCCGATCGACGAGGACAATGAAGCGGCGCTTCCCCAGAATCCTCGCGAAGCGGCGCTCAAGGTGCTGCACGCGGTCGACACCCGCAGCGCGTTCAGCGATCGGCTGCTCGACGGCGCGCACGCCGCGGCGGGCTCTGACCCGCGCGATCAGGCGCTGCTCCACGAGCTGGTGAAGGGCACGCTGCGCTGGCGCGGGCGCATCGACTGGGCGCTCGACCAGCGGGTCCACGTCGGTCTCTCGCAGCTCCAGCCCTGGATCAAGAACGTGCTGCGTCTCGGCGCCTACCAGGTGCTCTTCCTGGATCGTGTGCCGCCTCATGCCGCGGTCGACGAATCGGTGAAGCTCGCCAATCAGTTCGGGCACCCCGGCTCGGCGGGCCTCGTGAACAGCGTGCTGCGCCGGCTGGTCGAGGAGAAGGCCACGCTCGAAGTGCCGCAGGGCGATGACGTCGAATCGCTCTCGGTGTGGGGCTCGCATCCCCGGTGGCTGGTCGAGCGCTGGCTCGCACGCTTCGGTCTCGAGGCGGCGCGCGCACTGCTGATGGCCAACAACCAGGCCTCGCGGATCGGGCTGCGCGTCAACGTCCTGCGCGGGACCCGCGAGTCGCTCATCCAGCGCCTGCTCGCCGAAGGTCACGAAGCGGTGCCCGGGAAGCTCGCGCCGGAGCTGGTGTGGCTCAGCAATGGCGTGCCGCTCTCTCGCCTCGCCGAGCTGCGCGACGGATTGTGCACCGCGCAGGACGAGAGCGAGGCGCTGGTGACCGGATTGATGGCGCCGCAGACCCACGAGCGCCTGCTGGATCTCTGTGCGGCGCCCGGCGGCAAGTGCACGCACATGGCCGAGCGCATGGGCGACGAGGGCGAGGTTTGGGCCATGGACCGCGTGGAGGGCAGGGTGGCGGCGCTCGAAGCCACGGTGCGCCGTCTCGGCGTCCACTCCGTGCACGTGGTGCGCGGGGACGGACGCAACTATCCCTTCCCGATGCCGTTCGATCGCGTGCTGGTCGACGCGCCGTGCTCGGGTCTCGGTGTGCTCGGCCGCCGTGCGGACGCGCGCTGGCGCAAAGGTCCCGAGATCCTCGACGAGATGCCGCCGCTTCAGCTCGAGCTGCTCGCCGCCGGCGGCCGCCACGCCCGACCGGGCGGCGTGCTGGTCTACAGCGTGTGTTCGTTCGAGCCGGAAGAGACCACCGAGCTGGTCGAGCAGTTCCTCGACGACAATCCCGGCTTCCTGCTCGAGAGCGCCGAAGGCGTGCTGCCCGCCGAAGTGGTGGACGAGCACGGATTCATGCGCGTGCTGCCGCACGTCCACGGCTGCGATGGCGCGTTCGCCGCGCGGTTCCGCAAGACATGACGACTCGCCGCAGGCTCCGCAACCGCTACGAGCGGCCGGAGACCGAGCCGGAGCCGGTGAGTGTGCAGCCGGTCTCGCCATTCCCCGCGCCGCCCGAAACCGAGCTCGAGCCCGAAGCACCTCCCGCGGGCGCCAACGGAGAGGCTGCGGAGTCCGCCCCTTCTCCGGCCGCTCCCAAGGACATGGCGCCCAGGCGCCCCGCGCGTCACGGGCGCTTCGGATTCCTGTTCATGATGGCGCTCGCGCTCGTCGCGTTCATCACCGGCCTGATGGTCTTCAACAGCCTGGTGATGCCGCGCCTGATCCACGGGATCAACGAGGTCGAGGTGCCCGACGTCCGCAACCTCACGCTCGATCAGGCGGAGCAGGCGCTGCGACCTCTCAATCTCCAGGTGTCGCGCGCCGGCGAGCGCTTCGATCCGGTGGTGCCGCCGGGCTTCGTGCTCAGTCAGGACCCCCTGCCCGGCACCGACGTGCGAGGAAACCGTCGCGTGTCGGTGGTCGTGAGCCTGGGAGAGGAGTTCAGCTCGGTGCCCGAGCTCTCCGGCGAGTCGCAGCGGAGCGCCGAGCAGCTGCTGAAGAGCGCCGGGCTTCGAGTCGGCGCGATCGCACGTGCCCCGAGCGACGACGTGGGCCAGGACCTCGTCATCGGCTCCGATCCCGGACCGGAGAGCGTGCTGCCCCAGGGGAGTCCGGTGAACCTGCTGGTGTCGACCGGCGCCAAGGAGGAGAGCTTCGTAATGCCGGACCTGATGGGCCGCGAGATCGGAGGCGTGCGCCGTCAGCTCGAGTCGCTCGGCTTCAAGGTCGGCCTGACCGGAACGGCAAACGTGGGCACGGTGACCGCTCAGCGTCCCGCGCCCGGCGTCCGCATCACCCGCGCCAACGAGATCCTGCTCCAGGCCACAGGAAGGGTGATCCGATGAGCGCACATCCGCTCACGCCACCCATCGTCGCCCCTTCGATCCTCTCCGCCGATTTCTCCCGGCTGCAGACCGATCTCGCGCTCGTCGATCCCGAGCGCGACTGGATCCACTGCGACGTGATGGACAACCACTTCGTGCCGAACCTCACGTTCGGGCCGATCGTGATCGACGCCGTGCGCAAGCTGTCCCGCGGCTACCTCGACGTGCACCTGATGATCGAAGAGCCGGGGAAGCTGGTGCCGGCGTTCCGCAAGGCCGGCGCCGACGGGATCACGATTCACCTCGAAGCCTGCGAGGACCTCGCCGCCACGCTCGCCGCGGTGAAGGAGAGCGGCGCGCGCATCGGGCTCGCGCTCAAGCCCGGCACCCCGCTCGCCGCGGCCGAGCCGCATCTCGGGGATCTCGACCTGCTGCTCCTCATGACCGTCGAGCCGGGATTCGGCGGCCAGGCCTTCATGTCCGACATGATGCCGAAGGTGAAGGAAGCCGTGGCCTGGCGTGAGCAGCATGCCGCGCGGTATCTGATCGAGGTCGACGGCGGCATCGCGCCGGACACCGCCAAGGTCGCGCGCGGGGCGGGCGCCGAGATCTTCGTCGCCGGCCATGCGATCTACCGGCAAGCCAATCCCCAGATCGCCCTGGCCACGCTTCGCGACGCGGTGAGATGAGCTCAAACAGGTCAGTCTTGTAACTTCTTACTGTCCCCGGGGACAGTAAGGAATTACAAAGGGAGGTTGGACGGCTCTCGTCTCCCGATCGCCGATCCTTCTGCGGCCCACGTTGCTGTGCTAATGTGCCGCACTTCTGACGATTGGGGGTTCCGTGTTCGAAGCGCTCTCCAGTCGGCTGGAAGGCGTCTTCAAACACCTCCGTGGCCAAGGGCGCCTGACTCCCGACAATGTCCGTGACAGCCTCCGGGAAGTGCGTCGCGCCTTGCTCGAGGCGGACGTTCAACTTTCTGTGGCCAAAGACTTTGTGTCTGCGGTGGAGGCGCGGGCCGTGGGCGAGGACGTGCTCAGGAGCCTGACGCCCGGCCAGCAGGTCGTGGGCATCGTCCACGAGGAGCTGATCAAGCTTCTGGGCCGGACCCCGGTCACGCTCGCCGGCTCACCGCATCTGCCGACGGTGGTGCTGCTGGCCGGTCTCCAGGGCTCGGGCAAGACCACGTTCGCCGGCAAGCTCGCGCGCTGGCTCGGCCAGCGGGACAAGCGCTCGCTGCTGGTCAGTGCCGACGTCTACCGTCCCGCGGCCATCGATCAGCTCTCGCGCGTCGCGCAGGGAGCGGGACAGGCCTCGTGGCGGGCGGCCGAGGGCACGCCGCCGGTCGAGATCGCGCGCCAGGGGCTCGACGAAGCGCGGCGCCGCGGATTCGACTTCCTGCTGCTCGACACGGCCGGACGTCTCCACATCGACGACGAGCTGATGGACGAGCTGCAGGCGCTCAAGCGTGAGGTGCGCGCCCATCAGGTGCTGCTCGTGCTCGACGGCATGACCGGACAGGAAGCGGTGCGTATCGGCAAGACATTCGCGGAGCGGATCGGGATCGATGGGCTGGTGATCACCAAGATGGACGGCGACGCGCGCGGCGGCGCGGCCTTGTCGCTGCGCGCCGCGACCGGCAAGCCGATCCTGTTCCTCGGCGTCGGCGAGAAGCTCGACGGCCTCGAGCCTTTCGATCCTTCGCGGCTGGCCGGCCGCATCCTCGGCATGGGCGACGTGGTGGGGCTCGTCGAGCGCGTGCGCGAGGCCTTCGACGAGAAAGAGGCGGCACGCCAGGCGGAGAGGCTCCGCAAGTCGGAGCTCAACTTGGAGGACTTCCTGGAGCAGCTGCGTCAGCTCCAGAAGATGGGACCGGTCGAGGAGCTGCTCAAGATGATCCCCGGCCTTCCCAAAGCCGCGCTGCAGCAGGCGGCGCCCGACACGAAGAGGCTCAAACGCTTCGAGGCGATCTTGTCGAGCATGACCCCGGGCGAACGGTTGCGCCCGCGGATCATCGACGGCAGCCGCCGGAGGCGAATCGCGTCAGGCAGCGGCACCAGCGTTCCCGAGGTCAATCAACTGCTCCGGGACTTCGATCAGGCCCGGACCATGGTCAAGCGCATGCGTCACGGCCCGCGCGGATTCGCCGGGCTCAAGCGCGGGGGGCGCTGACGGCCTAACCCGCCGTTCACCCAGGGAGCCGCCCCAGAGGGCTCCCTTGCACGAGGAGTCGACATGGCAGTGGTGATTCGCATGATGCGCATGGGCGCCAAGAAGCGCCCGGCCTATCGCATGGTGGTGGCCGACTCGCGTCGTCAGCGCGACGGCCGGTTCCTGGAGATTCTCGGGCACTACAATCCGCTGGCGCAGCCCTACGAGCTCGTGATCCACAAGGACAAGGTCGAGCGCTGGTTGACGCGCGGCGCGCAGCCATCGGAGCAGGCCGCTTCGCTGCTGCGCTCGCTCGGCATCAGCAAGCCCGCGCCGCAGGCGGCGAGCACCGAGCCGAAGCCGAAGGCGAAGAAGACGGAAGCCAAGGCCAAGCGGAAGGTGCAGCGCAAGCCCTCCGAGCGGAAGACGCGCAACAAAGCCGCTCGCGCCGCCAAGAAGACCGCGAAGAAGGCCTAGCCGGGGCCGACAGATGACGCTCCCCGCCAAGCTCCGCATCGGCGTGCGCAGCGGCCGGCTCGCCGCCGCGCTGGCTCACGAGGTCCAGCATGCGCTGGAGCAGGCGCACCCGAGCCTCGAGGTGGAGATCGTGCGTGTCGCGGGCTCGGGGGACCACGTCCACGACGCGCCCCCGCGCGCCGGGGGCTTCACGTCCGAGCTGGATCGCGCGCTCACGACGGGGAAGATCGACGCCGCGCTTCACGACCTGCCCGACGTTCCGCGCGTGCGGCCGGACGCCATCGTGCTCGCCGCAGTGCCGCGGCGCCGCCACCCGTTCGACGTGCTCCTGACCAAGGACGGCCGCATCCTCGACGAGCTGGACGGCGGTGAGCGGATCGGCGCCTCGAGCGCCGCGCGCCGCTCGCAGATGCTCGCGTACCGCGAGGACCTTCGCGCCGTCTCGGCGCGCGGCAACCTCGAGACGCACCTGCAGCAGCTCGAGAACGGAGACTTCGAAGGCCTGGTGATGGCCGCGACGGACGCCGAGCGCTTGGGCTGGTACGAGCGCGTCAGCGAGATCTTCACCACCGAGGTGTGCGTTCCCGAGGTGGGGCAGGGCGCGCTCGCGCTCGAGGTGCTCGCCGACCGCAAGGACGTCATCTCGGCGGTGCGCTCGCTCAACGACGCCTCGTCGCACGGGGCCGTGATCGCCGAGCGCGCCTGGCTCTCGGAGCTCGGCGATCACGAGGACTTCCCGGGTGGTGCTTTGGCCAACGTGGTCGACGGCCGGCTGGTGATCGAGGCCGTGGTCGTGAGCCTCGACGGCCTCGAGGTCGTGCGCGACGAGGCCGAGGGTCCGGCGGCCAGCGCCGAAGCGATCGGGGCGAAGCTGGCGGTGCGGATGCTGGAGCGTGGAGCGCACGAGATCCTCGAAGCCCTGGCGGGCGAAGAGACCGAATGATGCCGTGCCGAACGGCGCGGCGCCGGCTCGCGATCTGCGCCGCGGCGCTGTGCGGGATGCTCGCGATCCTGGGTTGCTCGAAGAGCCCCGAGTCCAATACGGGTGGGCCGCCTCAGCAACGCTCTCAGGCGTTGATCGATGCCGGGAACGAGGCGTATCGCGCGGGGAACTTCGGGCTCGCGGCGCGACGCTATGCGGCCGCGGCGGTGGTGAAACCCGACGATCCGGCGGCCTATTACGGCATGGGGATGGCCCTCACCAAGCTCGGCAAGGACGAGGAAGCGCGGCGGGCTTACACCAAGGCCCGCGAGCTGACCCAGCAGGCGAACGCGCCGGGCGCGTCACCGCCGACGCCGTAAGGGGACGTCGATGCTCGATCTCAAGTTCCTGAGACAGAACCGCGAGAAAGTCGAGGCCGGCGTGGCCTTGAAGGGAATGGCCGTCGACCTCGGCCGCTTCTACGAGGTGGAGGCGCGCCGTCTCGCGGTCCTGCACGAGACCGAGCAGCTCAAGGCGCGACGCAACGCCGCCAGCGAGGCGATTGCCGAGCGCAAGCGCCGAGGCGAGGACGCCGCCGACGACATCAAGGCCATGCGCGACGTCGGCGACCGCATCAAGGGACTCGACGCCGAGCTCAAGCGTCTCGAGGAGGAGAGCGAGACCCTGGCGGCATGGATTCCGAATCTCCCGCATGCCTCGGTGCCTCCGGGAAGCGGGGCGGAGCAGAACCAGGTGGTGCGCACGTGGGGCGAGAAGAAGCGCTTCGATTTCGAGCCCAAGCCGCACTGGGACCTGGCCACCTCGCTCGGGCTGCTCGACTTCGAGCGCGCGGCGAAGATCTCGGGGTCGGGCTTCCTGCTCTTCACCGGGCGCGGTGCGAAGCTCGAGCGCGCGCTCATCCAGTTCATGCTCGACTTCCACGTCCGGAGTCACGGCTACCTCGAGGTGTCGCCGCCGCACGTGGTGCGCCGCGCGTCGCTGTTCGGAACCGGACAGCTGCCGAAGCTCGAGTCCGAGATGTACCTGATCGGGGAGGACGACCTGTTCCTGAACCCGACCGCCGAGGTGCCGGTCACCAACATCTATCGCGACGAGATCATCGAGCCCGGCAAGCTCCCGCTCTATCTCACGGCCTACTGCGCCTCCTATCGTCGCGAGGCGGGCGCGGCGGGCCGCGACACGCGCGGCATGGTGCGTGTCCACCAATTCGACAAGGTCGAGCTGGTGAAGATCGTGGCGCCGGAGAAGAGCTACGACGAGCACGAGTCGCTGGCGCGGGACGTGGCCGATGTGTTCGAGGCGCTCGAGCTGCCGTATCGCGTCATGCTGCTGTGCAGCGGTGACCTGAGCTTCGCGGCCGCCAAATGCTATGACTTCGAGGTGTGGGCGCCCGGAGTCGGGCAGTGGCTCGAGTGCTCGTCGTGCAGCAACTTCGAGGACTTCCAGGCCCGCCGGATGGCCATGCGCTTCCGTCGCGAGCCCGCGGCCAAGGCCGAGCACCCGCATACCCTCAACGCCTCGGGCGTCGCGCTGCCCCGCACCTTCGCGAGCTTGCTCGAGAACCACCAGACCGAGCGCGGCACCGTGCGGATCCCGGCGGCTCTGCGGCCCTATCTGGACGGTCTCGAGGAGCTGACGCCGGAAGTCTGACGTGACCGCCGGCGCTCCCTCCACGCGCGCGAGACCCGGACGTCCCCGCGACATCCACCGCCAGCGGTCGCGCTCCGAGCTCTTCAGGGTCACGCTCTTCCTGGCCAGCCTGGTGATGCTGGGCGGCGTGTTCGTGTTCACCAACTGGATGGTGCGCCGGTTGAGCGACCAGGTGTCGGCGTCCTCCGAGCTGCTCGCGAGGTTGTGCGCACAGGCCAGCTTCCCCGCCACGCGTGATCCGGAGCTGCAGGCGATTCTGTCGGGCGTGATCCGCGGAATCGACTTTCCGATGGTGATCGCCGATGAGCGCGGAGTTCCTCGGGCCTGGCGTCTGGTGGAGCTCGATCCCGCGCTGATTCCCGACGCGTCGCTCGACAGCCTCGCTCTGGGAAAGCCCATCGCCCCCGTGATCCGCGCGCGGGTGGATCGCCTCTACGCCAAGATCGGCGAGCTCGACCGGAAGCACCCGCCCATCCCGATGACCCAGCCGGTCACCCGCGTGTCGCTCGGACGGCTCCACTACGGCGATCCGCCGTTGCTCGAGCGGCTGCGCTGGATGCCCTATGTCACCGTCGGCGGCATGGTGGCCCTGATCGGCGTGGGGCTGTGGGGACTCGAGACCATGCGCCGCAACGAGCGCCGCAACATCTGGGTCGGCATGGCGCTCGAGACCGCCCACCAGCTCGGGACGCCGCTGTCGTCGCTGATGGGCTGGGTCGAGCTGCTGCGTGCGCGCATGGACGAGACGGCGGGCGCCGAGCCCGTCCCGCGCGCCGAGCTGACGGAGACTCTGGAGGAGATGGAGCGCGACGTGGACCGCCTCAACAAAGTGGCCCAGCGCTTCAGCCACGTGGGCTCTTCGCCGCGTCTCGAGCCGCTCGATGTCTCGGCCCTGGTCCAAAGGGTCGCCGAATACATGCGGAGGCGCATCCCTCGCGAGGAAGGCGACGTCACCATGACCGAGCGCATCGAGCAGACCACGCCGCTCCCGTGCAGCCGCGAGCTGCTCGAATGGGCGATCGAGAACCTCATCGCCAACGCCATCACCGCGCTCGACAAGCGCCCCGGACAGATCGAGGTGTCGGTCGCTCCGCGCGAGGGCGGGGGCGCGGAAATCATGGTGCGCGACAACGGAAGGGGCATGACCGCGAGGGAGCAGCGGCGCGCCTTCGAGCCGGGGTACACCACGAAGCCCCGGGGATGGGGACTGGGACTGGCGCTGGCGCGGCGCGTGGTCGAGGAGTACCACGGTGGCAAGCTCACCGTGCGGAAGAGCGTGCCCGGCGAAGGCACGACCATCGCGATCGTGCTGCCGGGCTGAAGCGGGGTATCATGCGTTGTTCCGCACCCCATTGACCAGTACAAGAAGCCGGAACTGAACGGCCCCTTTCCGAAATGCCCGACGACCAGCGACGCCAGATCCTGTGGGCCGACGACGAGATCGACCTCCTCCGGCCGCACATCAAGTTCCTCGAGCAGAAGGGCTTCGCCGTCACGCCGGTCGGCAGCGGCGAGGATGCTCTCGCCGCCCTCACGCGGTCGCGCTTCGACGTCGTGCTGCTCGACGAGAACATGCCCGGCCTCGGAGGCCTGGCCACGCTGGACGCCATCAAGTCCCGCGACGTGTCGGTGCCGGTGATCCTGGTCACGAAGAACGAGGAAGAGTCGCTGATGGAAGAGGCGATCGGGCGCCACATCCGCGACTACCTCATCAAGCCGGTGAATCCTTCCCAGGTGCTGCTCGCGCTCAAGCGCGTGCTCGAGTCGAGCCGCATTCAGGACACGGCGCGCACGCGCGACTACGTCGGGGACATGCGGCGCTGGCAGGATCTCGATCGCCGGCGCTTCACCTGGCAGGAGTGGGTGGATCTCGCGGTGGACGTGGCGCGCTGGGACGTGCTGTTCGACGAGCTGCCCGACGAGCAGGGCCTGGCCCAGGCGCATCAGGACTTCCGGCGCTCGCTCAACGCCGATTTCTCGCGGTTCATCGAAGCGCAGTACGGAGGCTGGGTGCATGGGGACGCCCAGCGGCCTCCGCTCTCGACCGACGTCGTCGCTCAGACCGTGGCGCCGCGGCTGAAGCGCGGTGAGCGCACGGCGTTGGTGGTGATCGACTGCCTGAGGCTCGATCAGTGGCTGACGCTCGAGCCGCTCCTGGCCGAGCACTTCGAGATCCAGCGCGAGCACTACTGCTCGATCCTGCCCACGGCCACGCCCTATTCGCGCAACGCCATCTTCTCCGGGCTGCTTCCCGCCGAGCTCCACAGCCGCCACCCCGATCTGTGGCAGGAGACGAGCGGAGACGAGCGCTCCAAGAATCGTTTCGAGCGCCAGCTGCTCGAGCTGCAGCTCGACCGCCTCAAGGCGCGGCCGACACGACCCATCCGCTATTTCAAGATCTACGACTCGGCCGAAGCGCAGCAGGCCCGCAAGCAGTCGAGCGGCTTCGCCGGACTCGGTCTCGTGGCGCTGGTCTACAACTTCCTCGACATCCTCGCCCACGGACGATCCGAGAACGAGCTGCTTCAGGAGCTGGCTCCCGACGAGGCCGCATTCCGCTCGGTGATGAAAGCGTGGTTCCTCCGGAGCCCGCTGTACGAAATCCTGCGCGCCCTCGGCCAGCAGGGCTTCGCGATCGTGCTGACCACCGACCACGGGGCGGTGCTCGCGCGCCGCGCCTCCAAGGTGCACGGCAATCGCGACACCTCCACCAACCTGCGTTACAAGTTCGGTCTCAACCTCAATTGCGACCCGAAGGAAGCCGTGATCCTTCGCGACCCGAAAGTGTTCAAGCTCCCCGACGACTCTGTGAACAAGAACTACATCCTGGCGCGTGAGGACTTCTTCTTCGTCTACCCGACGCGCTTCCACGAGTACGAGCGTCAGTTCCGCGGTTCGTTCCAGCACGGCGGCATCTCGATCGAGGAGATGGTGCTGCCGCGCGTGACGCTGCTGCCGCGCCGCTCGTGAGCACGACCGGGACCGAAGGCGTCTCCCGCCGCAGCGAGGCGCCGGAAGAGACCGAGCGTTGGGGCGCGGCGCTCGCCTCGGGGCTCCAGGCGGGCGACCTGATTCTGCTCCATGGCCCTCTGGGCTCGGGCAAGACCTGCTTCGTGACCGGCCTGGCGCGCGGGCTCGGCGTGCGCGGACGCGTGCGCAGCCCGTCGTTCGGGCTGATCCACGAGATGCACGGCCGGGTCCTTCTCGCGCACGTCGACCTCTACCGGCTGAGCGAGCGGGAAGCCGACCGCCTCGGTCTCGAGGAGCTGCGCGATCGCGCC
This sequence comes from Candidatus Eisenbacteria bacterium, assembly GCA_035712145.1. Taxonomy (NCBI): domain Bacteria; phylum Candidatus Eiseniibacteriota; species Candidatus Eiseniibacteriota bacterium. The sequence continues at coordinate 13,755 of DASTBI010000013.1, forward strand.
GTGCTCGCGGTCGAGTGGGGAGAGCGTCTGCCCGCCGCGTGGGACGAAGACGCACTGGCGATCACCTTTCGCATTCTCGGCCCGGCATCGCGCGATCTGACCGCGCGCGGCCGGGGGCCGCGCGGCAGGCAACTGCTCGAGGCCTGGCGCGCGCTCGACCGGGTGACGAGGGGCGCATGATCGGCGTGTCGATCGAATGCGCGACCGAGCGCGCCGACGTGGTCGTGCGCAACGGAGCCGGTGATCGCGCGCAGGAGACGGAGGTCGTCGGACAAGGTCACACGCGGCGTCTCGTCGCACTGCTGAGGCGCGCGCTCGAGAAATCCGGCGTCCGGCCCGGCGAGCTCCAGTGGGTGGCGGCCGATCTCGGCCCCGGCTCGTTCACCGGCGTGAGGGTGGGGCTGGCGACCGCATCGGCGCTGGCTCAGGTGTCCGGCGCGCGCCTGAAGGGCGCGTCGTCCCTGGCCGCGCTGGCGCATGGCGCGCCGCGGCGCCGCGCGCTGGTGGTGCCGCTCGTGCCCGCCGGACGGCACGAAGCCTACGCGGGGTTCTTCCGTTCCGATTCGCGCGGCTCCTGCCGGCTCGTCGGCGCGCCCCAGGTGCTGCGGCTGCCGGCAGCCGTATCGGCCATCGCCGCGATCCGCCGCGCCACCTCGTTGCCGAGTGTGATGCTGGTCGGGCCGGGCGTGCCGCGCTGGCGCGAGGCGCTCGAAGCGGAGTTTCCCGGCGCCACCGCCTCCGGCTGGCGATTCGAAGGACTCTCGGCGGGCGATCTCGCCGATGCCGCGCTGTCCGGCCTCGGACCGGCCGCCGGCCTTCCGGCGCCCGGGGAGGAAGCGACGCCGCTCTACGTGCGCTCCGCACAGGCCGAAGAGCGGGTGCGCCATCGCGTCTCCGCGGCCGAGCCCGTCACGCTGCGGCCGATGACCGCCCAGGACGTCGACGACGTCGCGGCGATCGAGCGTCTCGTCTTCACCGATCCTTGGCCTGAGTCGTTCTTCATCGGAGAGCTGTCCCAGCGCCTGGTGTATGCACGGGTGGCCGAGCGCGCCGGTACGCTCGCCGGCTACAGCCTGGCATGGATGGGCTCCGGCAGCGGCCATCTCGGCAATCTCGCCGTCGTGCCCGAGCAGCGCCGTCGCGGCGTCGCGCGCGTGCTGCTCGAAGACCTTTTCGCGGAGGCCGGTCGACGCCAGGTGGAATCCCTGACACTCGAGGTGAGGGTCTCCAACTTCGCCGCGCAGGGACTCTACCGCGCCCATGGATTTCGTATGGTTGGCCTGCGACGCGGGTATTATCGTGACAGCGGTGAGGATGCTCTCGTGATGGAGTGGAGAACCCCCCGAGGCTCATGACCATGTCCTGGCTCAAGCGCGAGCGCTCCGGAATCAAGTCCAGCAAGACGCCTCGTCCGGACCTTCCCGAAGGGCTGTGGACCAAGTGCGAAGGCTGCGGCGAAGCGCTGTTCCAGAGCGTGCTCGAAGAGAACCTCTGGACCTGCCCCCATTGCAGCCATCACTTCCGGGTTCCGGCGCGCACCTATCTCCAGATGCTGACCGACCCGGACTCCTTCGTGGAGCGGCATGCCGACCTCGAAGCCACCGATCCGCTCGAGTTCCGTGATGCGCGCATGCGATATCCCGACCGGCTGAAGGCCGCGCAGCGCGAGACCGGTCAGAAGGACGCGGCGATCGCCGGCGTCGCCACCATCGGCAGGAAGCCTGTGAGCCTGACCGTGATGGACTTCTTCTTCATGGGCGGAAGCATGGGCTCGGTGGTCGGCGAGAAAGTGGCGCGCTCGATCGAGACGGCCATCGCCGAGCGGCGAGCGCTGATCGTGGTGTCGGCCACCGGCGGCGCGCGCATGCAGGAAGGCATCCTGTCGCTGATGCAGATGGCCAAGACCTCGGCGTTGCTGGCGCGACTTCAAGACCAGCGCCTGCCGTTCATCTCGATCCTCACCGATCCTTCGACCGCCGGCGTGCTGGCGTCCTACGCGTCTCTGGGCGACGTGATCGTGGCCGAGCCGAAGGCGCTGGTCGGCTTCGCAGGAGCGCGCGTGATCCGCCAGACCATCGGCGAGGATCTTCCGCCCGGGTTCCAGCGCGCCGAATTCGTCATGGAAAAAGGCTTCGTCGACCGGATCGTGCACCGCAAGCAGATGCACGACGAAGTGTCGAGTTTGCTCGAGTTTTTCTGGCGCTCCACGCACGGCTTCGCGCGTGACGGGGAAGCGTCGCCGCACGGCTACCGCCCAGAGCTCCCCTCGGCGGACGGTAAGATCGGAGCCGGAATCGGACCCCGGTGACCCATAGGCTCCAGGCTCGGCTCGAGACGCTCTACGGGCTCGAGCGCCGCAAGGACAAGCTCGGGCTGGACGGCACGCGCGCGATCCTCGCGGCGCTGGGTGATCCGCACCGGCGTTTCCGCTCGATCCACGTGGCGGGAACGAACGGCAAGGGATCGGTGTGCGCGATCATCGAGCGCGTCCTGCGCGAGGCCGGCCATCGCACCGGTCTCTACACGTCGCCCCATCTGGTGGACTTCCGGGAGCGGATCCGCGTGGGCGGCCGCTGGGCCGACGACCCGTGGCTCGAGGACGCTCTGGATCGCATCGAGCGCCTTCCCGAAGCGAAGGACCGCACCTTTTTCGAGGTGGCGACCGCGCTCGGCTTTCTCTGCTTCGCCGAGCACGACGTCGATCTCGCAGTGGTCGAGGTGGGGCTCGGTGGACGTCTCGATAGCACCAACGTCCTCACGCCCGAGCTCTCCGTGATCACCGCGATCGGTCTCGACCACACCGAGATCCTGGGTGACACGATCGAGGTCATCGCCGCCGAGAAGGCTGGCATCGTCAAGCCCGGCGTGCCCGTGGTGTGCGAGGACTCCGATCCGCGCGCGCTCGCCGCGGTGGCGTCGGCGGCGAAGGCTCGTGGCGCTCCGCTGGTGCCCCTCCGCGTCGCGTGGAACGTGCCCGCCCTGGTCACGCCCAACGGCGCCGCAACCCGACGATCGCCGCTCGAGATGTTCGTCGCCTCCGAGGCCACGACCGATGCCGACGGCATCGACTGGAGGGTCACGCACCCCGACTGGGGGCGTCTCGATCTCGCCTGCCCGCTGAGGGGGCGGCACCAGGTGAAGAACCTGAAGCTCGCGCTCACGGCGCTCGGCCTCCTGGCCCGCAACGATCCGGCGCTGGACGCCCGCGCCGTGCGCGAAGGCGTCGCGCGGGTCCGCTGGCCGGGACGGCTCGAGCCATGCCCCCATGAGCCGCGGCTCTGGTGGGACGGCGCGCACAACGTCGCCGGCGTGAGCGCTCTGGTCGAGGCTTGGGCCCGCGACCTCCGCATCGAAACGCCCGGCGCCGTCGTGCTGGCGCTTTCGCGCGACAAGGACGTGCCGTGGATGCTCGACGGAATCGCGCACCACTTCCCGCGGGCCCGCGTCGTCGCCACCCGCACCACGAACGCCCGCGCGCTCGATCCTGAAGTGATCCGCCGTGCAGCGGCCGCCGACGGGCTCTCGGCGGACGCGATTCCCGAGCTGCCGCGCGCCGTCGAGCACGCGCTGGCGGTGGCCGGCAGCGATCCGGTCCTGCTGACCGGATCGCTGTTCGCCGTCGGCGAAGCCATGCAGGCGTTCGGCGGCGCGCCCGAGGCCCTGCAATGAGCCGCGCATTCGTCTTCATGGCGCTCGCCATCCTGGCGGCGACGGCGACCGTGGGCCCAGCCCTCGCGCAGCCGCCGCTCAACATCTCGGCGGCGAACGTGACCGGCAGCCGGGGCCCCGAAGGCGACATCGTGCTGCTCAACGGCGACGTGCGCATCACGCGCGGGCTCACCGTCATCACCGCGGACCGCGGTCGCTACCTGCGCGCCCAGGGCATGCTGTATCTGGACGACCGGGTTCGACTGGTGGACACGACGACCACGCTGAGCTGCGATCACGCGGCCTTCTCGGAGGAGAAGGACCTGCTCCAGGTGACCGGAAACGTCGTGATCACCGACAAGGGCGCGACCCTCCGGGCGCCCTCCGGCACCTATGATCGCGGTCGCGGAAGGGCCGAGCTCTACGGCGGCGTGGTGGCGGAGGACAGCTCGCAGATCATTCGCTGCGAGCAGCTCACCTACTGGCGCGACTCGATGCTGGTGAAGGCTCGCGGCCGGGTCCGCGGCGAGGGCAAGAAGGACAGGCTGCGCCTGCTCGCCGACAACGTCGACTACGACCGCCGCCGGCACGTGGCGGTCGCCACGGGGAAGCCGGTGATGGAGTCCGAGGACGAACGCGGGCGCGTGGCGCGCATCTCGGCGAAGCGGCTCCGGCTCGACACCGAGACGCGGCGCGCCGAAGCCATCGACTCGGTGGTGGTTGATCGCGACACGCTCAAGGCCACCGGCGATTACGCGGTGTTCGACGACCGCGCCGACCGTGGCTGGCTCTACGGGCACCCCAAAGCCTGGGACAACGAGACCACCGTGACCGGCGACACGCTCGAGGTGTGGACCGAGAAGCGAACCCTGCGCCGCTTCGTGGTGCGCTCCAACGCCACGCTCGACTACAAGGGCGTCCGCCCGGGGAGCGAAGGCGAGACCAGCCGGCTCACCGGGGAGCGCATGGACGTGTTCTTCACCGACGACGAGATGGACAGCCTGACGTCGGTGGGCGACGCGCGCAACGAGTACCAGGCCGTGGCGCGGCCCGGGAAGACCCCGGAGAGCAACGTGGCCGCCGGCGACACGATCACCGTCCACCTCAAGGATCGGAAGATCGATCGCGCGGTGGTGCGTGGCCACGCCACCGGCGAGTACCGCCTCGAGGTGGCGACGGGGGACACGGCGGCCGCCCGGCTCGAGACGGTCAAGTATCGGGCGCCTCGCATCGAGTTCCACGTGCCGAAGGACCGGATCATCCTCGACGAAGGGGCGCAGCTCGACTACCGCGAGGTCTCGCTCAACTCGCGGCGCGTGGAATTCGACAGTCAGGAGCAGGTGCTGGTGGCGAGCGGCCGGCCGCAGATCGTGGATCGCGGCGACAAGGTGGAAGGCCACCTCATGACCTACGACCTGGAGTCACGCGAAGGAACGATCTACCAGGCCGAGACCACCTACGAGCGCGGTCTCTATCACGGGGAGCGCATCCGCAAAGTCGGCGAGAACGAGCTCGACGTGAAGAGCGGCGAGTACAGCACCTGCTCGCTCGATCACCCGCACTATCACTTCCAGGCGAAGTGGATGAAGATCTATCTCAAGGACAAGATGGTGGCGAAGCCGGTGGTGTTCTACGTCCGGAACGTGCCGCTGCTCGCCCTGCCGTTCTGGATCTTCCCCATCAAGCCGGGCCGCCACTCCGGCTTCATCTTCCCGCAATTCGAGATCGGACTGAGCACCACGGCGGGCCAGTTCATCCGCAACGCCGGTTACTACTATGCGCCCAACGACTACATGGACCTCACCGTCGCCGGCGACTACTACCAGGCCGAGCCCTCGTGGCTGATCCGCTCGGAAGCGAATTACAAGCTCCTCTACTCGTTCGACGGCCAGATCACCTATACGTACCAGCGCAGCGAGAATCCCCTCAGCCCGAGCGACAACTACGACTTCAATGCCTATCACCAGCAGGACATCACGCCTCGCACCCGGCTGCAGGCACGTGGTCAGTTCGTGTCGAGCCGCGCCTACAGCAAGAGCGTCGAGTTCGGGAGGCCGCTCTCGAGCCGGGTCAATCGCTTCCTCACCTCGAACCTGGCGCTCTCCCACGCCGCGGAATGGGCCAACCTCTATCTGGTGATCGACCGCAGGCAGGACCTGGACGCCGACGAGCAGATCAAGGATCCGGACGGGCAAGGGCCGCTGCAGGGGTCGGCGCTGGGGACGGTGGCGTCCCTGCCGAATCTGACCCAGTCGCTTCCCAACCTCTCGGTCTCGTTCCCCACGCGCGCGATCGGCTCGCTGGGCTTCCTGCGCGACACGCCGTTCTCCCGCTCGCTGGCGTCGATGTACTTCTCGCTCGACTCTCGCGTCTTGGCACAGACCGAGCAGCGCGCCGTCGTCTCGGGCTACAGCACCTTCTTGCGCGCGGACAGCACGCTGGACTCCACCACGGTGATCTCGCAGATCAAGAGCGATCGCTGGGGGAGCGCCGCGAACGCCTCGTTGCGCGATTCGCGGCGGCTCTTCGGCTGGCTCAACTTCTCTCCTGCGTTCAACGCGAGCGCGGTGCTGTGGGATTTCGATAATCTGGGCAACGAATTCGTGCCTTCCGCCACCTGGAACGCCTCGCTGGCCACCAGCACGACGTACTACGGCACCTCGCGACTCCAGTGGGGTCCTCTCGTCGGGATCCGCCACGTGGTGTTCCCGAGCGTCAGTTTTCGCTACAGCCCGAGCTTCGACAACCTGCTGTTCACGGACAGCCTGGGAGTGATCCGCTCGCGCTTCACCCCGTTCGGAGGGATTGGCATCTCCGGTTTCCGCGCCGCGAGCATGGGCTTCTCGCTGGATCAGCGCTGGCAAGTCAAGCTGCTGAGGAAGGGCAAGGAGGAGCGGCTCGACAACCTGCTGCAGTGGTCGATGTCCAGTGGCTACAACTTCCTCTACGAGGAGCAGGGACAGGAGCATCCGCTGGCGCCCATCAACTCGGTGGTCCGCTTCTCGCCGCCGGGCGCGGCCTCCGGAGACCTCAACTGGCTCGTCGACGTCTACGAGAAGCGTCCGCTGCGGGCGCTCAACTACAGCATGGCCGTGAACTTCACCGGCGCGACCACGCGCCCGAGCAACACGCCCGAGATCGCGCTCGACAAGCGTGCGCAGCAGGTGCAGGTCGACTTCGCGGAGCCGTGGTCGCTGGGTCTGGTGTTCTCCTATTCGGGCGGGTATTTGCGTGAGCGCGATTGGGAGAGCACGCAGACGGTCAACGGCGTGACACGCTTCAACCTGACCCCCAACTGGCGCCTCGAGTATTCGACCGCGGTGAACCTCACCAATCGCGAGCTGCTCACGCAGCGCTTCGGCCTGGTCCGCGACCTGCATTGCTGGCAGGCCAGCTTCACCCGCATCTTCAACATCGGGGGAGAGGCCGAGTACTACTTCCGCCTCTCGGTCAAGGACCAGCGGGAGCTCTACGTCGAGCGCGGGACGCGCATGGGCAGCGTCGGAGGCATCCAGTAGCGCGGCCCCGGGCCAATTGCCGGCGCGCCCGCATCCAGTTGTCGCGGCCGGCGAGAAATGCGTTGACACCGTGGAGCACGGTGACAAGCTCTGGAGGGTTGAGCCACCCGCGTGAGCCCCGGTCGGGCTCCAGTAGGAGGAAGTCCGGATGAACAAGGGCGAACTGACGCGCTCTTTCTCACGCCGCACCGGGCTGTCGCTTCGGCAATCGAAGCGAGCGATCGATGTGTTGTTCTCGGTGGAAGGGAAGCAGATGGGTTTGATCCCGACCACGCTGGTCCAGGGCCGAAACGTGCGTCTGGCGGGATTCGGAACGTTCGAGACTCGCCGCCGTGCTTCACGGCCCGGGCGCAACCCCCGCACCGGCGAGCCGCTCGTCATTCAGGCGGCGCGCTTGCCGGCGTTTCGCGCGGGGCGAGCCCTCAAGGACAAGATTCGCACGAAGTGAGACAAGAGGAGGGCCGAGCGGGGACCCGTCGCGACGGCTGGTCCCCGCTCGCCGTTTTCATGACCACTCGGATTCCCGCGCGGCGGTTGCTGAGATGCGACCAGTGCGGCCTGAGCGCGTGGATCGGGATCGCGGGCGATCATCGCGACGCATGGTGCGAGCGCTGTCAGCGGGCGACGAGGATCCCGGCGAATGCCGAGGATGCGCCTTGCCCGCACTGCGGGGAGCCGCTGACCCTCGGTGAGCCGCGCTTCGAGGAGATCTACGGCCAGCTCCAGAACCTGGCGGCGGTGCTCGAAGCCTGGAACGGGGATGCCGCGCGTCTCCGCCCGCTGGTCCCCGAGCGACCTCGTTTCCTCTCGGACCTCGACCCACCCGAGATCTCGCCGGAGGATGAAGCCGCGGTCCGCGCGGCGCTCGAGACCTTGCGCACGGGTGCGTTCGCGGATGCGCGCACACGCCTCGAGCGTCTGGTGGAAGACTCCTTCGGCGAGACACCCCAGAAGCAGGACGTGGCCACCGGCGCACGTCTCTGGCTCGCGCTCGCGATCGCGCGGCAGCGACTCGGCGATCTCTCGGCCGCCGAAGCGGCCCTCACGCGGCTGCTCGATCTCGATCCCGGCCATCAGATCGCCCGACTCGATCGCGGCGCGCTGCGCGCGCGTCGCGGTGATTTCGAGGGCGCACGCGCCGATCTCGCGGGCGCGGGGACCCGCATCGAGGCGCGCTGGAACCGGGCGGCGCTCGCGGTGCTGGAAGCCGTGGCCCTCGGGACCGGCGTCCCCGAGCCGTCGCGGCTCGAAGCCGCCCGCGCCGAGGCCGGAGCGCCATCGTCCTATTGGAGCGATCACACCGTGGGCCGGCTGCTGTTCACGGTGATGGTCGAGCGCGCCGCGGCCCGCGGCGCCGACGCCTGCGGCGATGCGCGCGCGCTGCGCGCCGCCGAGCGCGAGCTGGAGTTCGATACTTTCGACGATCGCGCGTTGCTGCTGCTCGGATATGCGCGCCTATCGCTGGCCGAAGAGGTTGGCCGGGTCGCGGCGCCGCTCGCCGGGAATCTGATCCGCACGCTGGCCGATGAGCCCTTCGCACACGGGGACGCGGGGCGGTTTCTCGCCGAGGCGCTCGAAGTCGCGGGGCGCGAGGTTGCGGCGAACCGCCCGGCCATGGCGCTGGCCAGGATCGCCCCTTTGGTCGAGCGATCCGACCTCCGCCACTACCGCGTCCCGTGCGCGCATTGCGGCCAGGGCACCATCGGGGTCGAGGCGGTCGAGGACGCGCCGCTCGACGCGGCGGCCGCGGGGACTTGACGGCTGCGCGAAGATGAAGCCATGAGCTCCGTTCCGCTGACCCCCAATCGAACACAGGATGCGACGCAGGAGCGCGATCCCGTCTGCGGGATGACGGTGCGCGCCGGAAGCCCGCACCAGACGACGTTCCAAGGCAAGACGTACCGGTTCTGCTCCGCAGGATGTCTCACGAAATTCACCGCGGCCCCCGATCAGTACCTCGCCCCCAAGCCGCAGGTGGATCACGGCGCCAAGGCGCCCCCGGCTGCCCTATCGGCCGAGTACACGTGCCCGATGCATCCCGAGATCGTGCAGAAGGGCCCAGGCAACTGTCCGATCTGCGGCATGGCGCTCGAACCTCGAACGGTTTCGCTCACCGACGAGGAGAACCCCGAGCTCGTCGACATGCGCCGTCGATTCCAGGTCTGTGCCGCGCTCACGGCGCCGCTGGTGCTCATGATGGTTGGCGCGCTGCTGCCCGGTCAGCCGATCCACCGATGGTTGCCGATGCCGCTCTCGAGCTGGGCCGAGCTGCTTCTCGCCACGCCCGTGGTGTTGTGGGGTGGATGGCCTTTCTTCGTGCGCTTCTGGCAGTCCCTCGCAAACCGCAGCCCGAACATGTTCACGCTCATCGGATTCGGTGTCGCCGCCGCCTACCTCTACAGCCTCGCCGCGATGCTGCTGCCAGGGATCTTTCCGGAGTCGTTCCGCGATGCATCGGGAAGGGTGGGCACCTACTTCGAGGCGGCGGCCGTCATCGTCACGCTCGTCCTGCTCGGCCAGGTCATGGAGCTCAGGGCCCGCAGCGAGACCAGCGCCGCCATCAAGACGCTCCTCGGCATGGCGCCGACCACGGCACGGCGAATCCGTGACGATGCCACCGAGGAAGACGTCTCCCTCGATCAGGTCAAGGTCGGCGACCGGCTGCGCGTGCGCCCGGGAGAGAAGGTGCCGGTGGACGGCGTGGTTCTCGAAGGACGAAGCTCCGTCGATGAATCCCTGGTGAGCGGCGAACCGATCCCGGTGGAGAAGGAGCCCGGCATCCGCCTCGTTGGCGCGACGATCAACGGAACGGGGTCCCTGGTCATGCGGGCGGAGAAGGTTGGCTCCGACACGCTGCTGGCACGCATCGTCCAGATGGTCGCGCAGGCGCAGCGCACCCGCGCGCCGATCCAGCGCCTCGCCGACCAGGTCTCCGCCTGGTTCGTGCCCACGGTGGTCGCGATCGCCATCGTGACGTTCATCGTTTGGGCGATCGCCGGGCCCCAGCCGCGAATGGCATACGCGATCCTCAATGCCCTGGCGGTGCTGATCATTGCGTGCCCGTGCGCGCTCGGGCTCGCCACGCCCATGTCCATCATGGTGGCGGTGGGCAAGGGCGCGACGCTCGGTGTGCTCTTCCGGAACGCCGAGGCGATCGAAACCCTGCGCACGGTCGACACACTCGTTTTCGACAAGACCGGAACGCTGACCGAGGGGAAGCCGAAGCTGGTGCGAGCGGTGGTGGCGGACGGCTGGCAGGAGCCCGATGCGCTGCGCCTTGCGGCCGCTCTCGAGCGTGGAAGCGAACACCCGCTGGCCGCCGCGATCGTCTCGGCGGCCAGCGAGCGTCGGCTGCCGGTGAGCCAGGCGACGGAGTTCATGGCGCTCGGCGGCAAGGGCGTACGCGGGAGAGTGGACGGCAAGCCGGTGGCGCTCGGGAATGCCAAGTGGATCGCAGACCTCGGCATGACGGCTGGACCGCTCGAGATCGAGGCGCAGCGGATGCGCGAATCAGGTCAGACCGTGGTGTTCCTCGCGGTGGACCAACGTGTCGCGGCGGCGATCGGAGTCGCCGATCCCATCAAATCGTCGACGTTCCAGGCGGTTCGGCAGCTCCATGACCAGGGGCTGCGTCTCGTGATGCTCACCGGTGACAGCCTCGTGACCGCCCAGGCGGTCGCACGGCAGCTCGGCATCGACCATGTGCATGCGGAAGTGCTTCCCGACCAGAAGGCCGAGGTGGTCAGGAAGCTCCAGGCCGAAGGCCGCGTGGTGGCGATGGCCGGTGATGGGATCAACGATGCTCCAGCCCTTGCCGCAGCGCGCGTTGGCATCGCGATGGGCACCGGTACGGACGTGGCGATGGAGACCGCAGGCGTCACACTGGTGAAGGGCGATCTGGTCGGAATCGTGCGCGCGCGCCAGCTCAGTCGCATCACGATGACGAACATCCGGCAGAACTTGTTCTTCGCGTTTGCCTACAACGCCCTCGGGGTGCCGATCGCGGCAGGACTGTTGTATCCCTTCTTCGGCTTGCTTCTGAGCCCCGTGATCGCCGCCGCCGCCATGAGCTTCAGCTCCCTCTCGGTCATCGCCAATGCCTTGCGTCTGCGAGGCATGGCCCTCGCCACCGCTATGCCAGACCCCAGCGTTCGAGATCATCTTCATCCAGACCGAGGTAATGACCCACCTCGTGCTGGACGGTGATCCGGATCTCGCGCGACAGCTCGTCCTGGTCGCGGCAGGCGCGCAGCAGGTTGCGGCGGAAGAGATAGATCGCGCCGGGGGCCGCTGGAAGATCGGCATGACTCTGCTCCAGCAGATGCCGGCCGACGAACAGCCCCAGCAGGTCGGGGGCCAGTGGCGGCTTCTCGGCGATCAGCAGGTGGCGTGAGGGGAGCGGCTCGACCATGACCGGGATCTGCTGAAGGTGGTCGCGCACCACCTCGGGCAGCTCGGCAAGGCTCTTCTCGACGAGCTGGTCGAAGGCCTCGTCGCTCACCTCGAGCGGAGGGGGAAAGGTCTCGGGATCGATGTCGTTCGCGGCTTCGGCATGCCGCGCCGACGAGTCCTGGTCACCCAGCAGCTCGTGAATCCGGGAGAGCAGCGCGTGCGCCTCCGCGAGCTGCGGCCGCACGGCGAGGGCCTTGTCGGCATCGGCTCGCGCCGCTTCGAGATCCACCCGGTGGAAGCGCGCCAGGGCGCGCAGGTGGAAGAACAAGGCGGGATCGGCCGAGCGCTCGGCACCGCGCAGGGCATCGAGCGCCCGGTCGGGATCGCCCTCCTCGATGGCGACCGCCGCGTCCAGCACCAGCAGGTCGGGATGGCGCGGGCGACGGCCGAGCAGGTCGTTGGTCTCGGTCCTGGCCCGATCGACTTCCGAGCCTTCGAGGAGATCCCACACCTGATCGACCTGGTCCCACTCGGCTTCGGACAGCGCGTCGTACACGGAACCCTCCGGTCGCGCAGGGTACCTGCCGGAACCCGCCCGGACCAGCGCTTGCCCTGGACTTGCCCGGTGCTAGAGTTTTGCGTGGTGTAGACGCCGAAACGTGAGGAGGGCCGCATGACTCAGAGTCAGGCGCTGCGCAAGCTCAAGGCGCGCCATTGGAGAGGTCTGGAGCGCATGCTCAAGCATGCCTATCAGGAGGGCTTCGAGGCCGGTGTGGCCCGGGCGCGCGGACAGGGACGACGCGGCCGGACGATTCGTGGGGACGCGACCATCGATGGCCTGCTGAGGCAGATCGAGCGGCATTTCGGGCTCGATCGCTACTCTTTCGAGGTCCGGGTGGTGCACCCGGTCTCGGGCCGCCGGATCCCGGCTCAGGACCTGATTTCCAAGTACCCGAGCCAGGCTTGATTCAAAGCCCTGCAAAATCCTCGTGGCCCGGGAGCATCGACGCTCGCCTGCCTTGACGCGTTTCTCCAGCGACTTCTAGAATCCAATCCGCTCGGAACCACCCCGAGCGGGTGTTCCCAGCCTCTCCCATCGAACCCACCGGAGATTTTTCGTGTCCCTGCGGTCCCTTTCATCGCGCGTCCGGGTCGTCCTTTCCTTCCTCGTCCTCGCCCTCCTCGTCCTGGCGGTCGCGGCCGCGGTGAGCGACACCAGCAAGCAGCCGGACAAGCTCATCATCCTGTCCACCACGGACGTCAAAGGTAAGACGAGCCCCTGCGGCTGACACACGCCCAAGGGGGGCCTGGCCCGGCGGGCCAGTTTCGTGGACAGCATCAAGGCGAGCTACGGCCAGGTCGTCCTGGTCGACAACGGCGGATTCTTCCCGGAGTCCGATCCGCAGCAGGATGCTGCCTGGTTCCTGATGGACGCGATGAAGATGCTCGGGACCTCGGCGGTCGGCACCAGCGAGCGTGAGCTGCGCTGGGGACTCGCCTACCTCAAGACGCTGGTGAAACAGAAGAACCTGCCCATGGTCTCGACCAACCTGCTCGAGGCTTCGACTCGGCGTCCGGTCTTCCAGCCCTACGTGATCGAGAAAGTGGGACGCGCCCGCGTCGGCATCTTCTCGCTCATGAGCGACAAGGTGGACCTTGGCCCGGCGCGTGACTCGCTGAAGGTCGAAGAGCCTTCGGCCGCGGCGCGGCGCACCATCGACGATCTGAAGAAGAAGGGCGCCACCGTCATCGTCCTGCTGTCGCAGCTCGGCAAGGTCGAGAGCGAAGACCTTGCGGCCGCGGTGGCGGGAATCGACGCCGTGATCTGCGGGCACAACGTGCCGCTCCTGCAGAAGGGCCGGATGGTGAAGAACACGGTCACCTCCTACGGCGGCGAGCAGGGCCAGTACATGAGCCGCACCCTGATCACGCTCGACGCCAAGGGCAAGATGGCCACCGGCGAGAACGAGAGCTTCATCCTCGGCCCCGAGATTCCGGACAAGCCCGAGATCGCCAAGGTCGTGAAGGACTTCGAGGACGCGCTCAACGAGAAGCTCCGCAAGGCGGAGAAGGAGCGCATGTCCGAAATCCAGGACCAGGCCAAGACCCAGGCCACGGACCACTTCCTCGGCGCCGATCTGTGCCAGCGCTGTCATCAAGGCGAGGCGCAACAGTGGAAGACGACGTCGCACTCGCAGGCCTGGCAGACGTTGATCGACGCCAAGAAGGACGCGACGCCGGAGTGCATCGGCTGTCACGTGGTGGGTTACAAGGCGCCGGGAGGCTTCCAGAGCAGCGCCGATGCGCCGCGGCTGGTGAACGTCCAGTGCGAGAACTGCCACGGCATGGGCACGCGGCACGAGGACTACGCCACCACGCTCAAGGTCACGCAGCAGACCTGCGTGAATTGCCACCACGGCGAGAACGATCCGGAGTTCAACTGGGAGAAGAAGCTACCCATGGTCGCCCACGGCAACATGTCGGGCGAGACCATCCAGCGGAAGAAGACCAAGACGCCCAATCCGAACATGATGAAGGGCGGCTCGGGCGGCCACTGAGGCCCTGACGGGCACCGCGCCCAAGCCTTCGCAGAGCTCGCCGGGCCACGCCGTTTGACTCCGCCGACGCGGGCCTTCTAGTCTCCTTCGCGGCCCACAGCAAGCGGCCTCCGAGCCTTTCGGCTCGGCGTGGCGCGCCGGCCCTCGGTTCCTCCTCGTCAGGCGCGCGCCCGTTGGAGCCCCCGATGGTCAAGACGAATTCCAGCCTCGCTGGGGTCGATTACCACGAATCGGTTCTGGATACCGTGGGCCGGACGCCGCTGGTCCGCGTCCGCATGCTGGCGCGGGAGAGCCGCGGGACCGTGCTCGCCAAGCTCGAAGCGTTCAATCCCTGCGGCAGCGTGAAGGACCGGATCGGACTGGCGATGGTCGAGGCCGCCGAGCGCTCCGGACGCCTGGCGCCGGGTGGCACGATCGTCGAGTGCACGTCGGGCAATACCGGGCTCGGGCTGGCCATGGTGGCTGCGGTGCGCGGTTATCGCGCCGTGTTCTGCATGCCGGACAAGGTCTCGATCGAGAAGGTCAACCTGCTCAAGGCATTCGGCGCCGAGGTGGTGCTGAGTCCGACCGCGGTGCCGCCGGAGTCGCCCGACTCGTACTACTCGGTGGCCAGGCGCATCGAGCGCGACCGCCCTGGTGCTGTGCTCATGGACCAGTACCACAACCCCGCCAATCCGCAGGCTCACTACCTCACGACGGGGCCCGAGCTGTGGGAGCAGACGGCCGGGAAGATCACGCACTTCGTCGCCGGCATGGGAACCGGCGGAACGATCTCGGGCACCGGCCGCTACCTGAAGGAGAAGAACCCCAAGGTCCAGGTGATCGGCGCCGACCCCGTGGGGTCGATCCTCAAGCACTATCACGAGACGCGCGAGATGTCGGAGCCGCACACCTACAAGATCGAAGGCGTGGGAGAGGACTTCATCCCGACCGCCACCGACTTCTCCGTCATCGATCGCGTGATCTCCTGCGGAGATCGCGAAGGACTCAACATGACGCGGCGTCTGGCACGCCAGGAGGCCATCTTCACCGGGGGATCGGGAGGCATGGCGATGTGGGTGGCCCTGCAGGTGTCGCGCGAGCTCTCGGCGGACGACCTGCTGGTGGTGCTGCTGCCCGATACGGGCGAGCGCTACTTGTCCAAGGTCCACAACGACGCCTGGATGCGCGACAACCACCTGCTCGACCCGAGCGCCACCCGCGCCTTGGACCTGGTGGAGAACAAGCGGCGCGCGGTTCCCGGGCTGCTGATGGTGGAGGTGGGCCAACCGCTCAAGCGGGCACTGGCGCTGATCGAGCAGTACGACGTCACCCAGATCCCGGTGTTTCGCGACAAGGAGCCGGTGGGGACCTTGTTCGACAACGACATCCTCAAGACCGCGCTCGCCGATCCTTCGGCCGTGGATCGGCCGGTCGAGGAGTGGATGGCCGAGCCGCTGCCGGTCGTCGGCAGCGACGAGCCGGTGGACCGGGTGACCCGCCTGCTCGCCTCGCGCAATCCGGCCGTCCTCGTGCGTCACAACGGAGGCGTGGTGGGCATCCTCACCCGCTTCGACATGCTGCAGTTCATCGCCGGCGGCGAATGAGCGAAGGCCCGAAGAATCAGGAGCCCGGATTCGCCACCCGCGCGATCCACGCCGGGCAGGAGCCCGACCCCGCCACCGGGGCGGTGACGGTTCCGATCTACCAGACGTCGACGTACGCGCAGGAAGCCCTCGGCCGACACAAGGGCTACGAGTACGCGCGCACTCACAACCGGACTCGGGCGGCGCTCGAGGCGAACCTCGCCTCGCTCGAGAACGGGCGCCACGGATTCTGCTTCGCGACCGGACTGGCCGCGACGAACACGCTGATCCAGACCCTCTCGGCGGGCGATCACGTGGTGTGCGGGAACAACACCTACGGCGGGACCTACCGGCTCTTCGACCGGGTGTGGAAGCGCCACGGGATCGACTTCAGCTTCGTGGACTGCACCGACCCGGCCTCGGTCGAAGCCGCCTTCCGGAAGGAGACGCGCCTGGTCTGGATCGAGACCCCGACCAATCCGCTCATGCAGCTCGCCGACATCCGCGACATCTCGGCGCGGGCGCGTCGGCGCGGGATCGCGGTCGCGGTCGACAACACCTTCATGACGCCCTACTTCCAGCGGCCGCTCGAGCTGGGGGCGGACGTCGTGATGCACTCGGTGACGAAGTACCTGAACGGCCACAGCGACATGGTGGGAGGGGCCCTGGTGACGCGCGACGATGCGCTGGCCGAGAAGCTCCGCTTCCTCCAGAACGCCTCGGGTGCGGTTCCCGGTCCGATGGACTGCTGGCTGGCGTTGCGCGGCACCAAGACCCTGGCCGTGCGGATGGACCGCCACGACGCGAACGCCCGCGCGCTCGCGGAGTACCTCGCGGGCCACGCGCGCGTGTCCCGCGTGTTCTATCCCGGGTTGCCGGCTCACCCGCAGCACGCGCTGGCCAAGTGCCAGGCCTCGGGGTTCGGCGGAATGATCTCCTTCATCCCGAGCGATGGCTCCCTGGCGGCGGGAGAGCGGGTCTTCAACCGGTTCGCCCTCTTCACTCGCGCCGAGAGCCTCGGCGGCGTGGAGAGTCTCGTGTGTCATCCGGCGTCGATGACCCACGCGTCGGTGCCTCGCGAGGCCAGGCTGGCCATGGGTTTCGACGACGGCCTGCTGCGCCTTTCGGTCGGGATCGAGGACCTCGGCGACCTACGCGCCGACCTGGAGCAGGCCCTCGAAGTGGCTTGAAGGCATCGGATTAGACCATCCACGAGCTTTCCACCTAGGGCCAAGTTCGGATTGACAATCCGCCTTGCCGGACCCTAGGCTACCGCGCGTTTGCCGTCCTGAAGGCCGGCGGGTGGCGGCAGACCTCGAGTCAACTGGATCGAACACTTGCCAGCCCGGACGCCGCTTTCGAGTGGTGTTTGTAAGAGAAGCGAGATATCCACCCCCGGTGACGCGCTCGGAGAAAGCCTCCGAGGGCCGCGGGATCAGGAGGAGGTGAGATACAAGGATGCGTAAGTTCGTCGCTTTGACCTTGGTTGCGCTCCTGTCTCTGACCATGGCGATCGCCTTGGTGGGTTGTGGTGGGCAGCAAGAGGCGTCCTCGCCCGAGGCTTCGCCCATGACGGAGTCGGCGCCGATGGATTCGTCAGCGATGATGCCGGACACGGGGATCGTGGACACCTCAACGATGCAGCACTAATCCTGCGTCTACCGGTTGTGACGTAGTCCGAGGGGGGAGGGAGGCGTCCAGCCGCCCTCCCTTTTCCATGGGCGTTCCTAACTGCAACCCCAAGGCCTGCGTCGACGTAAAGAGCCGTGTGGGTTGGCTTCCGCCCCGGCACGAGCGGTGGCTCGATCAAATCTCTCCGGTAGGGTTTCCCGATGAAAGCAAAGTGGTTCCTGGTCGCCTTAGCGCTCGCCTCGACTCCGGGGTGGGCTCTGGCCGACCGGGCCTGGCGTGAGCAGAGCCGCCGCGAGGTGCCGGCGGACGGGCTGAGCACCCTGGTCGTCGACAACGCCCGGGGCCGCATCGACGTCCGACCCAGCGCGGATGGCAAGCTTCGCATCACCGCCCTCAAGATCGCCCGCGCCGCCACCGAGGCCGAAGCGAAGAAGATCGCGGCCACCGCCGCCGTCGAGCTCCAGCGCGATGGAGCGCG
Source organism: Candidatus Eisenbacteria bacterium (assembly GCA_035712145.1). NCBI lineage: Bacteria > Candidatus Eiseniibacteriota > Candidatus Eiseniibacteriota bacterium. The sequence continues at coordinate 31,546 of DASTBI010000013.1, forward strand.
CTACGTGGTCAAGGTCAAGTACCCGCGCAAAGAGTCCGTGCACGTGAACTTCTGGGAGGGATTCGATCTCTCCGTCCCGCGGCTCGAGGTGCGGCTCGCGGTGGAAGTGCCCGCCGCGCTCGCGGTGCAGCTCCACGCCAGCAGCGGGGATATCTTCACCCAGGACCTGCGCGGGGAGCAGCGGCTGCGCGCTTCCAGCGGGGATGTCTCCGTCGACGGCGCCACCGGGCCGGTGGACGTGGTGACGTCGAGCGGCGACGTCGAGCTCATGGATCCGCGGTCGGCGCGTGTCACGACCAGCAGCGGCGACGTCGAGATCTCGGGAAGCCCCAATGTGCTGGCGGTGAGCACCAGCAGCGGTGACGTGGACATCGACGACGTCTCCGACTCGATCCGCGTCGAGACCACGAGCGGCGACGTCAGCATCGAGAGCGCGGCACGTGGGGCGACCGTCAGCACGTCGAGCGGCGAGGTGCGGATTGGCTCGACCGCGGGCCGGCTCTCGATCACGACCGTGAGCGGCGAGATCAAGACCCACGTCACGGCGCCACTGCAGGATGCGACCTTCGTCACTTCGAGCGGCGATATCCGGCTGGGACTCGATTCTCGTGTAGGGTGCCGGGTGGAGATGCGGACCTCCAGCGGATCCCTCGACCTCGGCGTGCCGGTTCGCACGCAGACGCTGACCCGCCGGCTCGTGACCGGCGTGATTCGCGATGGCTCCGCACCGGTCCGGATGAAGAGCGCGTCCGGCAGCATCGCCGTGGTCTCGGGAGAGCCATGATCATGCGTCCTTCTCGCAGGCCTCTGGCGGCTCTTGCGGGGTTCTTCTTCCTCGCCGCCGGCTCGTGGTTGCTCCCGGCCTCCGGCCTTGCGCCGGAATCGGACGGCGCGGCCTGGGCGCAGGAGGTGATGAAGTTCGAGCCGGTTCCTTCCGAGAGCGTGGCCGCGATGGAGCGCCGTCGTGCCGAGCGGCGGGCGCGCGACGCGGAGCGCCGCGCGGAAGAGCTTCGCCGCGCGCTGCCCGCACCGCCCCACCCTCCCGAGCTTCCCGTGCCACCGGAGCCTCCCGAGCCGCCGGAGCCCCCGGAGGACTTCAGCCACGCCGGGGACGTGGTGCGGATCGGCTCGGACATTCACATCGAGAAGGGGCAGACCGTCGAAGGCGACGTGTTCGCGCTGCGCGGCGACATCCAGGTCGATGGCCACGTCAAGGGCAACGTCGCGGCCACCGGCGGCAACGTCATCCTCGGCCCCACGGCGCGAGTCGACGGCGACGTGATGTGCATCGGCGGCAAGCTCGAGGAGGCTTCAGGGGCACGCGTGGGCGGCCAGCGGGTCACGGCCCTCCGAGGGTCGGGCACGAAGATCACACGCATCAGGAACAGGCTGGGCGATCACGACATCGACACCGACAGGGACTTCAATCTCTTCCCCGACCGCGACGTCAAGCATCTGACCTTCGCGATGTCCTGGCTGCTGGTCGCGCTCGGCGTGGCATGGGGAATCGGCAAGTTCGCTCCGACCCGCACGCAGGTCGCGCTCGACACGCTTCGTCAGGAGCCGGGCCTGACGCTGGCGATCGGCCTCGGCACGATCCTGATGCTGGTGCCTTCGGTGGTGGCGCTGGCGCTGGTGGTCGCCATCCTCTGCATCACGATCATCGGCATTCCCCTGGCGCTCGGCGCGCTGGTCGCGTACGCGGGGCTCATCGTCGTGCTGGCGATGTGGGGATACATCGTCGGCGTCATGCCACTCGGTCAGCGCGCGGTTCAGCGTCTCGGCCGTTCCGTCACGCCGGTCCAGGTGGCGGTGTTCGGCGTGCTGCTCGTCTCCGGGTTGCGAGTGGTCAGCGAGTTCCTGCGCTTCGTGCCATTCTTCGGCTGGTTCGGCAAGCTCCTGTGGGTGGTGGCGTTCATGATCGCCGCCGTGGCGACGCTCATGGGCGCGGGCGCTCTGCTACGCACCAAGTTCGGACAGGGACGCGACGCCCGCTGGTGGCCGCTCTTCAGGTTCGGCCGCGCCGGCTCTGCGCCCGAGGCCGCGACGGTGTCGCCTCCGACCGAGCCACCGCCGCCTCCGCCGATAGCACCGGCTCCCGCTGCCTAGTCGACTCACTTTCCGGTAGATTGCGCGCCCTCCTGGTGGCCTCGAGCGGAGGGTTCGATTGAGCGCGGATTCGCTGTGGGCGATGTGCGTGCTGCTGCTCGTGGACGGGGCGACGTTCGCCTTCTTCACCACTCC